>JAFDCT010000001.1 GCA_019312695.1 Deltaproteobacteria bacterium
AACTGACCGGCATATTGCCCGCCCTCAGGAAAAATATAGATACCAAATCCATTCTTACAGTCACCCTCAATGCATTCCCCCCATGTCATGGCAGGGAAAGCGAGGAGCAAAAGACAGAAAAGTTGTAATATTTTTTTCATAGTAAATACCAGGTCAGGTTTTGGCTAGTACACCGGAGAGAGTTTCCCGGGCTTTGCCCATGGTAAGGTTGCTGATTAATACTTTTTTGTTGCGCCCCTGTTTGCCGCTTTTTATGGAAACAGCTGATTTGGGAACACTGAAAAGATCCGCAATAAACTGTATGACAGCTTTATTGGCCATGTTGTCGACAGGCGGAGAGGTTACGCAGACCTTGAGCGAATCGCCGTGCATGCCCGCTATTCTGTTTTTTGATGCCCGCGGCTGCACATAAATATTCAAGGCGAGGCTTTTGTTCTGCAGGGAGCTGAAGCACTTCATGCAAAGCGAAAAGGGTTAGTCAAGTTTTTTATTGTTTTCCTTTTCATCCAATGAAAAGGTTACCTCTGGTTCAGGCTCATCTTCAATCAAATCATCTAGAAACAAAAGCTCAGCAGTAACATCACCTCCTTCACGGCTTTCATGGCTGTCGCTGATATTATCGTCAAGCACCGATTGAAAGACATTCCTGAGTTTGTCGACGTCAAGAATGTCATCTTCATTTATGAATTCCAAGCCATCATCGTCAAAAGTTTCATAATCCTGGTAATCCTGAACCGTTGAATCTTCTTTTTTGCCTTCTGGTTCTTCTACTATTTCTGCAGTCAGAAGTTTCTCTGTTTTCTTCGGGAGAGCTGCCGCTGTCCCGGCCCCGACCTGAGAGAGCCTTGCTTCAAGCTTTTTAAAGTGGGAAGTAAAAATGTCCTGAACTTTGCCAATTTCCTGTTTCAAGGCAGCCAGTTCAGTACTCATGGTTCCAGCTTCCTGTTTAAACTCCTGGAGCGTATTGTTCAGGTCGGCTCCAATTTCACCCTGTGCCGGTTGAGGAGAGGTGACTTTTCTGGCTGAATTGATAACCTCCTGGAGCGAATTTTTCAGGGCACCGAAAGCCTGTCTGTCTTCTTTCAGGCCTGCAAGTTCTGTAGCAACTACTTTAAAGCCCTGTTTAAATTTTTCGAAAGAGGCAACAAAATCAGCCGGAATATCGAGTTGACCCGGAGGTTGCATCTTCCCGGCAGCGTCCTCTATGGAGGAAACAGCCGACTTGAGGCTGTTCTCAAGAGCATCAAATGCTGGCCTGCCCTGTTTAAGAGAGGCCAGATCAGTGCTGATGGCTACCATATCCTGCTTGAGATCGTCGAGGGCGTTTTCAAGTTCCGCCGGGAGTTCCGCCTGGCCCATCCTGCTGCCGGCTTCTTCCAATTCCTGCTCCAGAGCCAGAATCTTCTCGTTCAGAACCGTGTTTTCTTCAGTGAGCCGAAAAAAACTTTCCGCCACCTCCTCAAGAAAGGAGTCAACCTCAGACGTGTCAAAACCGCGGAATTTAACCCTGAACTCTTTGTCAATGATGTCCTGTGGCGTGATCTTCATTTCTTGCTTTTCCATAAGCTTATCCTATTGCAGCAGCCATTTGTTTGAGAGTAGGCACCAAAAAGCTTTGCAGGAATATGATTGCCAGTATAAGAATTACTGGTGAAAAATCAATACCCCCGGCAAAGGCAGGAATCATGCGTCTGATTCTTGACAGCAAAGGCTCTGTCACTTCATGCAGAAAGCGGACAATAGGGTTGTATGGATCCGGGTTTACCCAGGAGAGTATGGCCCGACCTATAATGATCCACATATAGGCGGCTAAAACAAAATCAATGAGCTTAGCCACGGCAAATAAAAAATTACTGATCATAAACATGTACTCATGCTCCTTTGTTTAATCACTAAGATACCTTGCTTCCGGGAGGAACGCCAGCAGTCAATGCGGTAAGGGTCAATTTGCCTTCTTCATCCCGGGCAGCAAGTATCATACCGTGAGAGGTCACACCCATCAGCTTGGCCGGTTTCAGGTTGGCAACCATGATTACCTGGCACCCCACCAGTTCTTCAGGCTGATAATATTCGGCTATGCCGGCAACGACCGTGCGTTCTTCAGGCGCCATTACAGTAAGTTTCAGCAGCCGGTCGGATTTGTTAATTTTTTCTGCTGCCGTTATTTCAGCAACCCGCAGGTCAAGTTTTTTGAAATCATCAAAACTGACAAGTCCGGCTGCCTTTTTTCCGCTTTTGCCTGCAGCAGAAAGCTCTTTTTTCTTTTTGGGCTGTTTAGCAGCCTGGGGCTGCCTGGTTTTCTTGTCAAGCCGGGGAAAAAGGGAATCGCCAAGCTGGATAGTAACACCAGACCGGGTAAGGCCCCAGCGGCCATGGTCAACCAGGTTTTGATTGGCGCATTCCTCCTCTGTCAAGCCCAGTCCGAGTGCCATTTTCCTGCTGGTTCCAGGCATTATAGGCATAAGGACCAAGCCAATGAGCCGCAAAGTTTCAATCAGGTGATAGAGAACAGTATTGAGCCGTGAGGTGTTGGCGGGGTCCTTGGCGAGTTCCCATGGCTCACTGGCGACTATATACCTGTTGGCCAGGCTGATTACAGACCAGACTTCCTGCAGGGCCCGGTTAAAGGCAAAGCTTTGCATATGGTCCCGGTACCTGCTTATCATGGCGACCGCAGCCTCAGCGAGTTGGCTGTCTTCAGGTGCTGGCTCTGAAGGTTCGGGTGCCAGACCCTTGGCAAATCTCGTGACCATGGTCAGGGAGCGGCTGAAAAGGTTGCCCAGGTCATTTGCCAGGTCTGAGTTCTGCCGGGATATAATGCTTTCATCGCTGAAGGAAGCATCCAGCCCGAATGACATTTCCCGCATGAGGAAATAGCGTACCGTGTCCACCCCGAAATCCTGGCGCAGGGTTTCAGGCCGCACAACATTGCCAATGCTTTTAGACATTTTGGCCTCGTTGATATTCCAGTAGCCGTGCACATGGAGGCGCTTATAGGGTGGAAGCCCAAGGGCTTTGAGCATAGTCGGCCAGTAGATGGCATGCGGCTTCAGGATATCCTTGGCGATTATATGCTCTGCCACATTCCAGTAGTGCTCAAATTCTTTCCCGTCAGGGTAGCCGATGCCCGTGAGATAGTTGATAAGGGCATCAAACCAGACATAGGTGACAAAATCATCATCAAAAGGCAGAGAAATTCCCCAATCCAGTCTACTTTTGGGCCGTGAAATGCATAAATCTTCGAGCGGTTCACTCAGAAAAGAAAGCACTTCGTTTTTATAGCGCTCTGGCGTTATGAAGTCAGGGTTACTCTTAATATGATCAATAAGCCAGTCCTGATATTTGCTCATCCGGAAAAAATAGTTGCTTTCAGATATGGGCTGCGGTGCGGTCTGATGATCCGGGCAGTTGCCCTCTAAAAGCTCCTTTTCGGTCAGAAAACGTTCGCAGCCCCTGCAGTAAAGTCCTGAGTAGCTTCCCAGGTAGATATCGCCCTGTTCGTGAACCTTTGTTAAAATTTGCCGGACCGTCAGGATATGGTTTTCATCTGTGGTGCGGATAAAGGTGTCGGGCTGGATATGCAGCACCGGCCAGGCCTCCTTGAAAAGCTTGCTGATGCTGTCAGCATATTCCTTGGGCTGGAGGCCGGCAGCATGGGCAGCCTCGGCAATTTTGTCGCCGTGTTCGTCCGTTCCGGTCTGAAACCGCACATCCTCCTTGCAGAGCCTGCGGAAACGGCAATACGTATCCGCTACAATTGTTGTATAGGCATGGCCCAGGTGCGGCTGGGCATTTACATAATATATAGGTGTTGTTATGTAGAGGCTCATTTGTCTTTTGCGGCAGGTTGTGGAAGAGCTTGCCATTCTTCCCTGTTCAGTGTCATTTCCTGGCCTTCATCATCAGTAACGACAATTGACTCCTTTAAGACATTATGCTGACGCACCTTGTATTGTCGGTTGTTTACGGTTATTTTTTTACCAACCTTAGGCATGCTTTTGCGCGTGGCCTTGTAGGTTTTATATTCATAGTTCAAGCAGCAGAGCAGCCGGTTGCAGGCACCTGATATCTTGGCAGGGTTTAAGGGCAGGTTCTGCTCTTTTGCCATTTTTATGGAGACTGATTCGAAATTTTGGATGAAGGAAGAACAGCAGAGCTCGCGGCCGCAGCAACCCAGGCCGCCTACCATCTTCGTTTCATGACGCACCCCGATCTGGCGCATTTCAACCCTGGTACGGAACTCCTGCACCAGGTTTTTGACCAGCTCCCTGAAGTCCACTCTGTTTTCAGCCGTAAAGTAGAATATTATTTTTCCGCCGTTGAAATACCGCTCGACCTTGACCAGGTTCATTGGCAGATTCAGCTTTTCAATGAGTTTAGCGCAAAACCGGAAGGCGTTATGCTCCATCTCACCCAATTTTTCAAACTTGGCAGTCTCGTCCCTGGTGGCCCTCCTGACAATGGTCAGAGGAAACTGCCTGGCTGGCTTCGGCTCCGGCCACAGAGGGATGACAACAAGGATGCGGGCAGGTTCTAAGCCGTGATCTGTCTGCACCATGACCACCTCGTCCTTTCTGAGTCCCTGGAGCTTCGTTGCGGCTGAACAGATCTGCTCAGCAGGTCGGAATTGCACCTTGAAATGGTTTGCCGGCACTTCTGTACCAGTGTTTTCTGGAGATGCAGCCTGGTTGTTGTTTTCTTGAGGTTGATTCATTATCCTTTTTCCGGACTGGAATAAATAAGTTATGTCATTATATAAATGACGACAAGTAAACTAGTTAATATACCACTATATAAGATCAAAAAAAAGTGTTTCAAGGACCAGGGAGCGGCTGCAGTTGCGATGTAACTGTTTTGCGGCCCTGTCAAGGCTCTGCAGCTTTTCACGAAGCTGGGAAATATCCCAGCGCTGTGATGCTGCATCAATTGAAGCCAACATGTCTTTGTTGGTAATTGATGATTCCGGACCTGCGGCTGCAACAAGCATGAGGTCCCTGTACCACAAGCGCAGCAGGTTCAGGAATTCACTGATGTTTTCTTTCAGGGCCGCCGCCTTATCGCTGAAGCGAAAGATCCGGCCAACAGTTTCTGCCTGGCTGTGGTTTCCAAGCAGGATCCCTTCGATCACCTCCCTGCGCAAGGCAAGCAGTTTTTCCTGCCAGAGAAATAATGCCCTCCCGGGGCTGCCTCCTGACACCGCGGCCAGAGTGAGCGCTGTAGACTCATCCATTTCATCCTCCTGCATCAGTATCTGTAATATGTCCTCGTGGTCAAGCGGACCGAAGGGTATTATCTGGCAGCGTGACAGGATGGTGGGAAGGATATCGCCCCGCTGGTCAGAGGTCAGAACGAGGAGATTGCCCGGGGCCGGCTCCTCCAGTGTCTTTAAAAGACTGTTTGCCGCCTCCCGCCGCATGGTGTGAATATCCTCAAGGACGACTACGCGAACCTTTGCTTCAAGAGGAGGAAACGTCAATGTATGTTTGAGTTCTCTGACCTGGCCGATCTTGATAGCCGCACCCTCCGGCTCAATGATGATAAGGTCGGGATGGTTGCCGGAATAATACTTACGGCACGATGAACAGCGGCCGCAGGCATCATGGTCTTGGGGTTTTTTGCAGTTTAAGAAGGCAGCAAGGGTCAGGGCAGCTTTCGTTTTGCCTACCCCGTCCGGTCCTCTGAACAGATAGGCATGGGCAATTTTGTTTTTATGAGCGGCCTCCCGCAGGAAAGCCTTGGGTTTTTCATGGCCGAGGAGAAATGCAAAACGGAGATCAGAAGCTTCCATTGGCCCTAGAAAAGGTTGTGCTGTCTTGAGTTTGACCTGGTGTTGATCTCGGTATTGGAGCTTTCATGAGTCCTAAGCTCCTCAGTTTCAACCTGCTGCCGCCCCTTAATAAAAAGAAAACGTTCAAGCGTGCGCTGGAAATCTGTCCACTGGTATCCCGGCTCAGGTGCCTGTTCCTCCAGCCGGCCCAAAAAATTTAACTTGGCATCAAGATCATCAAGGAAATGGAGAACAAAGGCCTCACTTATCATGGGAAGGGTTGGCGAACCAAACTCATAACGTCCGTGATGACTCAGGATAAGATGTATCAGCCTTGTTGCAAGATCTTCAGGGAAATCCGGGATGGTCCTGATCATGTTCCGGACCATTTCCACCCCCATTACGAGGTGGCCAACGAGGCGGCCGCTGTCAGTATAGTCAATAAGGTGGACACCATGTGCAAGTTCCCTTGTTTTGCCGATATCATGCAGCAGGGCACCGGTGACCAGTAAATCGCGGTCAAGCATTGGGTAGACGTCGGCAAGCATTCTGGCCAGTTGCGCTACACCCAGAGTATGTTCAAGAAGTCCACCCAGATAGGCGTGGTGCATGGATTTTGCTGCAGGTGCCTGTTGGAATTTTTCAAAAAAAGAGTGGTCCTTAAAAAATGTGAGCAGCAGTTTTCGGCAATAAGGGTCTTTAACAGTTTTGGCCAAGCTGTTAATTTCCGCAGCCATTTTCTCTATGCTTCTTTTTGAACCCTGCAGAAAAAGTCCGATATCAATCTCTTTTTTATCAACCCGATCCACAGTGTCAATCTTGACCTGCACTGCTCCTCTGAATCCCTGCGCCTGACCGCTAACAAGAACCAGATTTCCCGGCTCACACACTTTGGCGAACGTTTCAACATTTTCCCAGAGGCGGCCAGCAATTTCTCCGGTCCGGTCGGTCAGGGTCAGCATGAGATATGGTTTTCCGGCACGGGTTTCAGCCCGGCCCGTGTCCTTGACCAGAAAAACATCCTCTACTGTTTGGCCGTCCTTTATCTGGTTGACAAATAACTTCTTTTCTCTTGCCATGTGTTTATTTTATTGAATCTATATGATAGCGTTTCATTTTCTTGTGCAGCCCCTGCCGGGTTATGCCAAGGGCTTCCGCAGCTTTTACTCTGTTGCCGCTGCTTTCTTCCAGGGCTTTTTCAATGAGTTCAATTTCCAAAGACTGCACCTGGTCCGGGATGGAAAGGCTGACGGATGATTTTATTTTCCTGGCCGATATAGGTGTTGCTGCCAGGAGCTCCCGTGAACATTTTTCAGGCCCGATAACTGTTCCTTCCGGGGTGAGTGCCACAAGCCGTTCAACCTCGGACCGCAACTGCCTGACATTGCCGGGCCAGCCAAAGTCCTCGAACAGGTTCAAAAGTTCCGAGGTGAAGCCGGCAACCTTTTTATTAAAGCGCCTGCTGATCTCCTCAAGGAAGGAGAGGGCCAGGGGTACAATATCTTCATGTCTGTCACGCAGGGGGGGGAGGTGAATTTCAACTGAGAAGAGAC
>JAFDCT010000002.1 GCA_019312695.1 Deltaproteobacteria bacterium
ATTTTTTTTTTTTTTGTGAAGCGTTGGTCATGTCCGGATATTCAACGCCAACTCCTGAACAAAAAAGTTTTAACCCTCCACCTGAGCCGGTTGATTCAATTTTGGGTGTCTTGAATTTTGTTGTCTTGCCGAATTGTTCAGCGACAACCGTGGCAAATGGATAAACGGTTGATGAGCCGACCACACTGATATAATCTCGGGCCTGAGCCTGTGAAAGGCCAAAGCCAAAACTGAAAATTAACAGCCAAAGCAAGAGTACTGTTTTGCGGGTAAGCATATCATTCTCCTTAAGATAAATATTAAATAATGGTGGTGATTAGGCCTTAGATAATCCGATCGCATCTGGTTGCTAAAGAGTATGGTAGCTTTAAATTATTAAAAAAAGGTTAATATATTGTTAAATTTATTTAATTTTTCCGAGAACAATCGTTTGGAAAATGAATCTTCCGCTCAAATTACCTTAGCTTACCATCTTCTCTCAAAGCGGTTTCGCAGAATCACCGCCAAAGAATTTATGACAACAAGAAGAACGAGAAGCACGATAATGGCTGCTGAGGTTCGCTCAACAAAGGCCCGTTCCGGGCTGTCAGCCCAGAGAAATATCTGTACCGGCAAGGCAGTGGCAGGGGCTGTGAATCCTGTCGGTATATCTACAATAAAAGCCACCATGCCAATCATCAGAAGAGGGGCAGTTTCCCCCAGGGCCCTGGCAATGCCGATTATTGTTCCGGTAAGCATACCGGGCATTGCCAGGGGCAGGACATGATGGAGTACCATCTGCATTTTTGAGGCACCCACACCCAGAGCAGCCTCTCTTATTGATGGTGGGACGGACTGCAGGGATGCCCTGCTTGCTATTATGATTACAGGCAGGGTCATAAGTGTCAGGACCAGACCGCCAACTATCGGCGCCGAACGCGGCAGGTGGAAAAAGTTAATGAAGACAGCCAGGCCAAGCAGACCAAAAACAATGGAAGGAACTGCGGCAAGGTTATTGATATTTACCTCAATGAGGTCAACCCATCTGTTGCGGGGAGCAAATTCTTCCAGGTATACAGCAGCAGCTACACCAGTAGGAAATGAGAGGAGCAGGGTGAGCGTCAGCGTGAGAATGGAGCCTACCAGGGCACCAAGGATACCGGCCAGTTCAGGTTCCCTGGAATCTCCGGAAGTGAAAAAGGCCCTGTTGAATTTTTTGGCAATTTTGGCATCAAGAGTCCATTTATCAAGCCATGCCAACTGTTTGTCACTCAAACGCCGGTCACTTTCCGGTACATCCCTGGCAATATGGCCCTTCATAAGCATATCAACATCGTCATCGGTTGGAACCCAGATTTTTACTGTCTTGCCAACGAGGTCAGGCTGCTGCCTTATGAGTTTTTGGAGTTGAAATGCAGCACCGGTACTTACAAGTCCATAAAGCTCTTTTTTTTCTCTGCGGCCTGTTACTGCAGGGAACTCATTGCTGAGTGTCTGTTTTACCAGGCCCGGGAAATTCGAATTGGCAGGGTTGTTTATATCTATGAAATCCGGATTGAAAAAGACCTCTAACTGGAGATAGGTTTGAAAAAACGCCTGATGCCCGTTTGAAATAATGGTGAAAAACAGGAGGGCCAGGAAAGAAAGACTGATGATAACAGCAATAAGGCCATACAGTTTAAAGCGCTGTTCTCTACTGTAGCGCCTGGCCAAACCCATGTTGACAATATCTATTGCCCTAGAGTTTTCTATCTGAGTTTCGCTCGGACCTTCAGTATTGGGATTACTCATACTGTTCCCTGTATTTGCGCACAACATAGAGCGCGATGATATTGAGAATGAGCGTCGCCACAAAAAGAACAAGTCCCAGGGCAAAAGCTGCAAGGGTTTTGGGACTGTTAAACTCCTGGTCGCCGACCAGTAGGGTAACGATCTGTACCGTAACTGTAGTTACTGCCTGCAGGGGATTTGCTGTAAGGTTGGCAGCAAGTCCTGCGGCCATGACCACAATCATGGTTTCGCCAATGGCTCGCGAAACAGCCAGAAGTACACCTCCGACAATACCCGGAAGGGCTGCAGGCAAAACAACCTGCTTGATGGTTTCACTTTTGGTCGCACCGAGGGCCAGCGCACCATCACGCATGGCCTGAGGCACGGCATTGATAACATCATCTGAAAGGGAGGAGACAAAGGGGATGATCATGATGCCCATGACAAGTCCTGCGGCCAAGGCACTTTCCGAGGAAACATCAAGCCCGACTGTTATGCCCAGTTCACGAATAAATGGAGCAACGGTAAGGGCAGCAAAAAAACCGTAGACAACTGTGGGGATGCCGGCCAGGATTTCGAGCAGGGGCTTGGCGACAGCCCTGAATTTTTTGTTGGCATACTCCGAAAGATATATGGCAGACATTAAGCCCAAAGGGACGGCAACAAGCATGGCTATGCCTGAAATCATTGCAGTTCCTGCAAAAACAGGAATAGCCCCAAAGGCACCCGAAGAACCGACCTGGTCTGCTCGGATTGCCATTTGGGGGCTCCATTCCAAGCCAAACAAAAATTCAGTTATAGGTATAACCCTGAAAAAACGGATTGCTTCGAAAAGCACCGACAAAACTATGCCGATGGTAGTGAAAATGGCAAAAGTTGAACAGGCAATAAAGAAAAAAGTTAAGACTTTTTCAACATGGTTTCTGGCCCGCAGAAAAGGTGTTATTCTCTGCCTGGCATAAAAGGTGCCGATAATGGCCAGAGAAATAACAGCAACAGCCAGGGCAGCGTTTGCAGTTGCCTGCAGGTTTCGATAGTTGTTTGCCGCGGCCTCCATTTCCGGCCTTATCACACCGCTTACTATGTTGCCGCTCGCAAGGTTTTTTATATCGTTTAATACCAGGTTGAGCCTGTTTTCGGGGAGTGCTTGAATTTCCGGAGGCAAATGCGCCACGAGCAATTTTGTTATAATCCAAGGTTCGCATATCTGCCAGGCAACAAAGACAAACAGGGCGGGAAGTCCGCACCAGAGTGCAGTAAGCATTCCATAGTATACAGGCCTGGAATGCAAGACTTGCCTGCCCCTGTCACCAGCCATTCGGGTTAAAGAAAAGGCTCGTGTCCGACCGAGCTGGTAAGCAATGGTCGAGAGGCAAAAGAGTATCAGGATAAGCAAAGAAGTGGACATAAACCTCAGCTGCGGCACTATATGGAGTTGCCGGGTATCCTTATTTTAAAATATTCTGGGGCCCAAACATTCAAGTATTAACCAGATTATACTAAACATATTATTATTAAGAAACGATTAAGATTCTGTTAATTTTTCCTTCTGCAGGTGACAGATTCGTTTTTCTTGTTTATCTCTACTCCGGAACACAGTTTCATTTAAAGTGAAGTCAAGGCAGGATTATTTTTTTCCTCGAATGAGCCATCAATTGTTTGGTAAGAAAATGCGCACGCTAAAGCTTAAATGGCAGCTTTTCCCATCATATATAATTATTCTTATCTGTGCCATGTCAGCAGTTTCCTGGTACGGCACCCACTCGTTAAAAAAATTTTATATTGAACAGATAGGGTCATTCCTAGAGGCACAGTCCGCCCTAATTCTCAGCCAGGTGACTGAGTTGGCCGGAACGGAAAACTTTACCGAACTGGAGAGCTTTTGCCGAGAGACGGGCAAAAAGGTTTCCACCCGCATCACAGTTGTCATGTTTGATGGTGAAGTTGTTTGTGACTCAGACCAGGATACCGGAACAATGCAGAACCATGCGAACCGCCCGGAGATAATTCAGGCCCTCTCAGGTAAGGTAGGTACGTCACAGCGATTCAGCACAACAACAAGACAGCAAATGCTTTACGTGGCAATACCAATTAACGGAATGCATGCAATAGCAGGTGTCTTGAGAACCTCCGTGCCGCTTACCGCTATCGAGGCAGAACTGCACAGCCTTTATTTCAGGATAGCCATTGGCATTATTATTGTTATTATTTTTGCCTCAGGTATGACCCTTTTTATGGCAAGGAAAATCAGCAAGCCGCTCGAGCAGATGAAGCATGACTCTTTGCGATTTGCCAATGGTGATTTTAGGGAAAAAATTCTTGTTGCGGGTTCAGAAGAGATTGTTGGACTTGCCCAGGCCATGAACAGAATGGCATTACAGCTGGATGAAAGGATGCGTGCCGTTCTGGGCAAAAGTAATGAACTTGAGACTGTACTCTCCAGTATGACTGAAGGGGTTATAGCGGTCGATCTGGATGAAAAGGTTCTTTACATGAATGGGGCAGCACAAAAACAGCTTGATATTGTGCATGGCGTACAGGACAAAAGGCTTCCTGAAGTTGTTAGGAATATTGAACTGCTTCGCTTTATCCAGTACACCATTTCGCAGGATGAACAAACGGAAAAAACAATAGTATTTCATTTAGGCAAAAAGGATGAGAGAATATTACAGGTCCATGGAGCCCAGCTTTTTGAAACCAAAATGAGAAGGATCGGGGCACTGGTGGTAATCAATGATGTTTCCCGGTTGCTTCGCCTTGAAAATCTGCGGCGGGACCTTGTCGCCAATGTATCACATGAGCTCAAAACACCTATTACGTCGATAAAGGGGTATGTTGAAACATTACTTGATGAAGCCGGGGAGCACCCACAGCACCTTAAAGATTTTTTGGAAATAATCGGCAAACAGACAAACAGACTGCATGCTATAGTTGAGGATTTGCTTTCCCTTGCCGAGATTGAACAGAAGAGTGACGGCAGAGAACTGATTTTTCTTGAGAAAGGACGCGTTATAGATGTGCTTCATGCCGCAATTGAGGCATGTTCGCTCAAGGCTGCTGATCACAATGTCCAAATAAGTCTCCATTGTGATGAAAAGATCCAAACCATGATAAATAGCCCCCTGCTTGAACAGGCTGTTATAAATCTGCTGGATAATGCCATAAAATACAGCAAGCCGGAAGGAACCGTACAAATTGATACTGATACCAAGGGAAAAGAAATTTTGATTAGTATAAAAGACAGTGGTTTGGGCATTGGGTCAAGACATTTAGACAGGCTTTTTGAAAGGTTTTATGTTGTTGACAAGGGGCGCAGCAGGGAATCCGGAGGGACAGGGCTTGGGTTGGCAATTGTGAAGCATATTGTACAGGCACATGGAGGAAAAGTGGCAGTTGAAAGTGAGCTGAATAAAGGAAGCATTTTTACCATCCATCTACCCCGGATTTAGAGTTTAATTTTTGCTTCATGAGGACAAATTTAACTATCAAGACATGGTCTTTTTCGGCAATTGTGCTATATTGTTTTTTTAAAAAATGACGGGCGGATAAATATTGCATAAAATTAAATAAATAACAAAACGCTAGCACCTGTTGACCCTTTATTCTCCTTAAATTATTCAGGGAGTAGAACCATGCAAAAACATCTTCAGAAAGATATTGACAGCCTGAAAGACAAAATCATCACAATGGGAAGTGAGGCTGAGGACAGAGTCTATAAGGCATCACTGGCCCTTATCAACCGCGATGAAAGGCTGGTGGATGACGTTATCCAGTCAGACAGGCAGATTGACAAAATGGAAGTTGATATTGAGGAGCATTGTCTGAAGATCCTTGCGCTCTATCAGCCTGTTGCCATTGACCTGCGGTTCATCATTGCTGTCCTGAAAATTAATAACGAACTGGAAAGGGTGGGGGATATCGCGGTCAATATTGCTGAAAGGGCAGCATTTCTCAGCAAGTATAAGGACTTTGAGATTCCATATGATGTCAAGGGTATGGCAACAATTGTGGAGTCCATGCTTACCAGGAGTATTGACGCCCTGGTGCATATGGATGTGCAGCTTGCCCATAAGATCCGGGCGGAAGATGATTCGGTGGATGAATATAACAGGGAAATGTATTCAAGGGTGAAAGATATGTTAATCAAGAGTCCTGAGGATATAAACTGCATGCTTCACGCCGTCTCAGCCGGTAGGCATCTTGAAAGAATTGCCGATCATGCCTGCAACATTGCTGAGGATGTCATCTACCTGGTTGATGCGGAGATAGTCAGGCACACTCCAGAGGTTTTTGAGGAATAAAATGACATGCTTTTACTTTTTTGATATCTATGACCAATAACAGTAAAGCGGTCAGAACATATTCAATGAATTGAGGTAAATTATATGAATATCATAAAAGAGTTATTTAGCAAATCGCCTTTCGCTCCATTGGTAGAGCACACAAAAAAGGTCCATGAATGTGTTGAAATGCTTAAGCCGCTTATGGAAGCCCTGGTCAATGAGGATTATGACGAAATACGCAGGCTCCAGGATAAGATCTCCAGGCTGGAATATGAAGCGGATACAATCAAGCACAATGTGCGGGAGCATCTGCCCCGGCGTTATTTCATGCCGGTTGAGCGGGTGGACCTGGAAGGATTTATCAGCTGTCAGGATAATATCGCTGACAAGGCCGAAGACTTCGCAGTAATCCTTACATTGCGCAAGACAAAGCTGCACCCTGAAGTCATGGACAAGTTTTTTGATTTTCTGGATCAGGTATTTCAGGTTACCGGCACACTTCTTGGCGCAGCAATAGAGTTGAATAATCTTGCCGAGGCATCCTTCAGCGGCGCTGAAGCAAAGCATGTCCTTTCCATCCTCCACGGCCTTAATGAGGAGGAATGGAAGGCAGACCGCCTAGCGCGCAGCCTGAGTAAAGATGTATTTGCCCTTGAAAAGCAACTGGATCCGATCACCATAATATTTTATGAAAAGATGATTCTTACTCTGGGCTCCATAGCAAATGAGGCGGAAAATGCCGGCGATAAACTCAGGAGCATGATCCTCAAATAATTTTTCCAGAATAAAGTCTTTGTTATCATGGATATAATACTATTAGCCACTATGGCTCTCCTGGGTCTTTATATGGCCTGGAACATAGGGGCAAATGATGTGGCCAATTCAATGGCCGATGCTGTCGGTTCAGGGGCTTTATCCGTCAAACATGCGGTCATTGCCGCAGGTATCTGTGAGTTTGCCGGTGCCGTCCTGGTCGGCTCACATGTTACAGAGACTATCCGTAAGGGTATTGTTGATCCCTCGGTTCTGGCATCGATGCCAGGTTTGCTGGAGGGTGAACCGGCGGCACTCCTGGTTATCGGTATGTCGGCCGCCCTGTTATCTGCAGCCATCTGGCTTAATTTTTCCACCTGGACCGGTATGCCGGTTTCCACAACTCATTCAATTGTCGGAGCGGTTGCCGGGTTCGGCATCGTGGCTGCCGGTATCGGTTCGGTCCACTGGGGCAAGATGGGGCAGATCGTGGCCAGCTGGTTTATCTCTCCCTTTGCCGGGGGGCTTATGGCCTTTATCATCTTCAAGATTATCAGCAGGTTAATTCTGGGTCATCATAAACCGGTAAAGGCGGCGATCAAAATCACTCCGTACATTGTTTTCTTTTTAGCCATGGTGGTAACCCTTGCCACAATCTATAAAGGATTTAAACACGTCATCAAGGGAATTGACTGGTTGACTGACACCCATACCCTGCTCATTGCTTTCGTGATAAGCGTTATTGCAACCGTTATTTCCAGGATCCATGTAGCTAAAAAACTGGCAGGCAAGGAGATATTGCCTCTGCCACAACAGCTTGAACTGGTTGAGAAAGTCTATGTGCCGCTGGTTATCATCAGTTCCTGCGCCGTGGCTTTTGCCCATGGTGCAAATGACGTGGCAAACTCGGTGGGGCCCTTAGCTGCTGTGGCCAATATTTTACGAACCGGCACTGTGGAGATGAAGGTGCCGGTTCCCCTCTGGATCCTGATGCTGGGCGGTGGCGGTATTGTATTGGGTCTTGCCACATATGGCTACAGGGTTATGGCAACGGTTGGCACCAAGATAACTGAAATTACCCCGACCCGTGGTGTTGCCGCCGATATTGCTGCAACCGCAACAGTACTGATCTGTACCCGACTGAAACTGCCGGTCTCAACGACCCATGTCCTGGTGGGGGCCATCATGGGGATTGGCCTGGCCCGTGGTCTTGCAGGTATTGATGCACGCATCGCAAAAAAAATATTCAAATCCTGGATTATCACTGTTCCGGCGGCAGCCATTTTATGCATCGTGCTTTTTCTTATCGGCCGGACATTCATGCTTGATTTTGTGCGGGAACTGGTGCTGACTGCCAGGGCTGCTGTTTAAAGCCTATCTTTTTTTATCAGACTTTTCAGTAATTTCAGGTTCTGTATATCTTCCTTCAGGTCTTTTTCCTTCGGGGTTTCCAGCACCATGGGGTGAGCGGCAAAACGCGGGTCGTTTAGCAGCAGCCGGAAACCTGCCAGCCCGATTTTACCCTTGCCGATATGATCATGGCGGTCAACCCTGGAACCCAGCTCTTTTTTTGAATCATTAAGGTGAAAGAATTTCAATCGCTCCAAACCGATTATGGTATCAAAATCAGAAAAGGTTTTGCTGTATCCCTTCTCTGAACTGATATCATAACCGGCAGTAAAGCAGTGGCAGGTATCGAAACAGACGCCCAGGCGGGTACTGTAGTTGGAATGGTCAATTACATAGGCCAGTTCATCAAAGTTGGCGCCAAGACCGGTTCCCTGGCCTGCGGTAGTTTCCAGCAGGACCGTGACCGATATTGCGTCTTCAGCTTTTTCAAAAGCCCTGTCAAGATTTGCAGTCAGTTGCTTCAGGCCATTTTTTGTCCCGGACCCGACGTGGGAACCGGGGTGCATGATGAGGTAGGGTATGGACAGCAGAGAGGCCCGGCATATTTCTTCGGCAAAGGCAGCAATAGCCCTGTTTGATTTTTTGCTGTCAGGGTTAGCCAGGTTGATGAGATAGGAGTCATGCACAGCAACGGGACCCTGGCCCCAATGCTCCCATGCCTTTTGAAACTGCTCAATCTCTCTAGCAGTTAGTGGCGGAGCACCCCACTGCCGCTGGTTTTTGGAAAAGATCTGCAGGGACTCACCCCTGACAAAACGTATGCGGTCAAAGGCTTTGTGCAGTCCGCCCTCAATGGACATGTGAGCACCAAGAAGCGGCAAAATATTTTCCTCAGGTAGAGTTTGAAATACGATTTATAAAATTACGGATCACCTTATTACAGGTTGCAGAAAAAAACAGCCTGAATTTTTTGAAATTCTGGCCTGCAGTTTGCATATTTTTGGCAGTGTTTGCCTTTATTACATTCGTCTATTGTATGAAGTGAAAATGGATATAAAGCTTCCAAAATTGTTGAATCTTTAAATTCAAGGATAATCTGTAAACTATCTTGTTGACCAGAAAACCAAAAAATTATAGGGTAATTAACTTGTTAGTGGATTATTCCAATCATGTAAGTTGTCTGCCAAGAGTAAATAAGAGGAGGACTCCGATGAATGCAAAGATGATGAAGGGCCGGAAAGTTGTTTTTGGGGCCTTAATAATCTTGCTCGCACTAATCCCCCAATTTGTCACTGCAGCCGAGACATGCGAAGAACGTGAGAATGCGCTGCAGCAGGCAGTGACAGTCCAGGACTATGAGCAGTTCATAGCAGAAAACAGTCCATGTGAATTGGCCTTTGTTGCTGTACAGAGGCTTGCTTCCGGCCATGTCAATGACAGGGACTGGAAAGCTGCAGCTGATATCTATAAAAAATACAAGGCCGATTTTCCGGTCATGGCAGAGCGGTTCGATATGATAATC
>JAFDCT010000003.1 GCA_019312695.1 Deltaproteobacteria bacterium
AGGCCATTGCCCTGCGCGGCCGTTATCGTATTGCAGTGCATTTCCCTGACACCTCCATGGCCGGATCGCACGGTTTCACGGCTATCATGAGTGCCCCCGGCGGTATCAAGAATGCCCTGGAGTCTGTTGCAGGTAAATAAGATAACCTTCGCTGTTGCCCCTGGCTTTGAAAAACTCCAATATAGGACGGGCGGCCAAAACAGTAAACATAATTCATGGAGTACCGGAGTGCTGGAATATTGGCTAGTCATCATCACTCCAGTACTCCTATACTCCAGCAGCCTTGCCCGGAACCCCTCCAATCAGGCAAACAGATCCTCTCCCCCTAACGAATTCACCAGAATCATGGTTGGCATACCATCAACAAAGGATCTGTAACAGGCGTGCCATTCAGCCTCTTTGTCCTTGGAAGGCAGCTCAAATCCCAGGATAACACAGGTGCTGTCTGCAGAATTCTCATGCAGCACCCTGACAAAGGATTCTTCCGATACCACTATATTTATTTGGCACTCTACCCGGGCCAGATTTATCAGTTCCTGCAGATCCTTTTCCGCCGGTTCCCGTCCGGCCTCGTTATCCACCACCCGCAGAATACGGATCGTAGTGTTAGTCCACTCCCAGTTCTCAGATATCAGGAAAGCAAGCAGCAGCATGAGAGCCCCGTTTTTATGGCCCCGCCACCAGATATCAATTCTTTTTTTACTTTCCGGCTCAACTACTCCTTTCGATTCCACAAGTGCCAGACTCATGCCAAGGGTTGAAGCTGTTCGCAGCTGACTGAGGTATGTCTGCCGGCGTTCCATTTTCCCTGACCAGCCAAAGACAGCAAGATTGGGACGGATAGGGCCTATTGCCGTTGCCTGCAGCAGCATGTTAATGCCCTGCTCCATCTTCTCTGCTGCCACCACCACAGGGAAGGCCGCATATTGCTTCTCATTGCAGAACTTGGTCAGCTGTTGCAGGGCTGCCGGCCGCCGTGGAGCAAGTTCCTCTACATTACCGATCAACACGTTGGCCAGATAAACGATACCGCGTTTTGATTCTATCCAGACGGCATATGCAATGATTTCTTCACGCGCCATAGGATTTCCTGAAAACACAAGAATATTAGGCCGCCAGTTCTTGGGATCTTCAGGCATGTGCCGCAGACGCAGCAGATTATTGCGGATCTGCCTGTATATCAAACCACGCCGCGCATCGCCAAATGTCGCAATCAGCCGTTGTGCCTTTAAATACCAGAGCAAAGCAATAATTATTACAACTGCGACAACTGCCGCCAGCCAATTGATCAAAAAGGTGACCACAGCACAGCCCATGGCACCCAGAAGAGCGGTGGACCAATGAAAATAACGGAATTGCGGCCTGAAGGATGGATTACCGCCAAAATCCTCGATAAAGGCCGCCAGGTTGATCATGCCGTAACTGTATAGGAAAAACATGGTGATCAGAGCGGCAACAGCATTTAAGGCGCTACCGCCTGCTTCATTGCCGGCCCAGAGGAGGACAGTGATGGTAATTATAAATGTCAGGATCAAGGCTCTCCTTGGTTCATCCCCTTTTTTGCTGCCCATGGAAAATATCTGAAGCAAGCCAAGGATCCGGTCCCGTGATACGGCCTGCAAAACCCTTGGTGCCCCAAGGTAGCTGCCAACAGCAGATGAAAGGGTGGCTGCGACGACGCCGAAAGTAACGAGTATTGTCAAACCGAACAGGGCATTATCATGCAGCAGTTCATAAGGGGTATTAATAAGCGCACTCCTTTCATAGGCCCCGCCGCAGAGGAAAATCTGGAAAAAATAAACCAGGAATCCTACGCCGACAGCTGCGAGAGTGCCGCGGGGAATGCTGCGCCCGGGGTCCTCAAGATCTCCGGACATATTTACCCCGGCGGCTATCCCGGTGACCGCCGGGAAATATATGGCAAAGACAAGCCAATAACTGAAATGTGGTGCCAAACCATCCTTTAGGTCAACATAAGTATATTGCGGATAGAGATTCTGCTGCAGCATTGAAAATGAAAAATGGTTCAGAGCACCCCCTAAAAAAGCGATGATAGACAGAAGAAGAAAGGCCATGATCACAAACTGGATCCTGATTGCCCAGCCTGCCCCCCAGAAAACAATGATAAACAGGACAATAGCGCTTCCCATGGTTATTATCTGAAAATATGGGACGAGCACAGGATAGGAACGGACCAGGGCCTCGGCAAACCCCAGGATGTAAAAGGGCACTGACAGCGCCAGGGCAAAGAAGAGCGCAATGCCTATGGCGCCGCCAAACTCAACCCCGAGCACCCGGGAGATCATAAAATAGAAACCGCCGCCGCGTACCCGCATATTGGTACTTATTGCTGAGACTGATAATGATGTTGTCAGGGTAATGACTTTAGCGATGATGAGTATTGAAAGTGCTCCCAGTACACCGGCCTGGCCAATGACAAAGTTGGCCCGCATGAACATTATCACGCCCAGAATGGTAAGGATGGTAGGCGTAAATACGCCGGCAAATGTGCCGAAACGGTTTCTTGAAAAATTCTGTTCAGGTTTATCAGCCATAGAATATTTTACTTGAACCCTGAATAATAGTATTCTTTTGCTGCACAGAAAGAATCCCGGTTTGCCGCAAGTATGAAATGATTTCACGGGGCACGTATTCCAGTGCCAGAATCTCATCAACACTGATCTCATCAGCTTTGAGCTGACTTAACAAACGGTTATGATAACGCGACTCTGTCTTGGTCTGGTAATAATCCCTGTACACAAGCGCCGCACCGAGTATAGCAATAACTGCCATCATCATCCAGAAGACTCCATGAGTGATCTCGATATGAAAGTCTTCCAGGATGGCAAGAGTGATAATTGCCTGGTCGCCAGCGCCTGCTACCGTTTGAAATTTTTGGCTAAAGTATAGCAGTAGAGAAGTTTCCA
>JAFDCT010000004.1 GCA_019312695.1 Deltaproteobacteria bacterium
GCCTGGCGGACTTATCCTGATACACGATTTTTTTCTTAATGATACTATGGACGGCCCCCTGTTCCCTGCACTTTTTTTATTTTATATGCTTCTCAATAACCATGGCCGTTCCTATTCGGAAAAAGAAATAAGTGAAATGATGTCACGGGCTGGAGCCAGTGATATACACCGTCTTGAATTTCAGGGGCCTAATGATTCAGCCATCCTCAGTGGAATAGTTTAAAAAAAGCACGATGGGGACCTGGATGGTGTTCAGATGTATTTGATATTATGGGGCGCCTCTATTACCGTGAAGATTCTTCTGAATGCATCAATAGTTGACGCCGGAAAGAGAAGTGCGGTATGATCAATTATTTAATAATAAAATCAATTAAATAACAACAGAGAATATGAAAAAAATGCGCTATGTATCTATACTTTTAAACATCCTCCTGGTGACAATCATGAGTACTTCACATGTATCTGCAGAAGAACTGGCCCCGCATCTTCACAAAACAGTCCTTGATAATGGCTTGACTGTTATCGTCAAAGAGATGCCCGGGACAAGGGTTGCAACGGTTCAGATCTGGGTCAAGGCAGGGTCTGTATATGAAAATACCGAAGAAGCCGGCATAACTCATTTTATTGAGCATATGATCTTTAAAGGTACAGAAAGCAGAGGACCGGGGGAGCTTGCCGGGATCATTGAAGGAGCCGGCGGCCGGATTAATGCATATACATCATATGAATACACGGTCTACCATGCCACTCTTTCATCTACCCTCTGGGATATGGCATTTGAGGTCCTGGCGGATGCCGTCATGCACTCAACGTTTGACCCGGTTGAGCTTGACCGCGAAATAAAAGTTGTTCTTGAAGAGGTTTCCATGCGGTATGACAGGCCCAATATCATGCTGTTCCACGAGCTGATGGAAACAGCGTATACACTTCATCCATACCGGCTTCCCGTCATTGGCAATGAAGAGTCAATTAACAGTTTTTCCCGCGACAAGATACTGACGTATATCCAAAAACATTATAAGCCCCGGAATTTAATGGTGGTTGTGGCAGGTGATGTCAAGGGCACAGAAGTTATTGAAAAAGCCAATGAGATAATGGGAGCCATGGCCGGAGGGGAAACAGAGTCCGAATCCCTACCGGCTGAACCGGTACAGGAGGAGGCGCGGTTTTTTGTATTGAATGCTGATATTATGCAGCCTCAGATGGCAATTGCCATTCCAATCTCAAAATTTGACAGTCCTGATACCCCCGTTCTTGATGTTTTGGCCCAAATTGCAGGCCATGGAGAAACATCAAGGCTTTACAGGTCCCTCCGGGATGAAAAACAGCTTGTCTACGGTATTAATGCAACGGCCTTCACCCCTGCTGATCCGGGCATGTTTGAGATTACCGCCGTTCTTGACGGCAACAATATGACGCCGGCTTTTGAAGCAACGCTTGCCGAGTTATTCAAGCTGAAATATTTTTCCGTTACTGACGAGGAGTTGAAAAGAGCCAAACGCAGCCTGGAGAGCGATTTCGTTTTCAACCTGGAGCGGGTGGAGGGTCAGGCCCGTGTCCTGGGATCATTTGAAATGATGTCAGGAGATCCCAGAGAGGATGAGTATCTGGAGAAAATTCGTGCCGTAACCCATGAGGACATTAAGAAGGCGGCCCAGAAATATTTCACTGAAAAGTCGATTAATGTTGGTTTTCTGATGCCTTCCGGCAATAGTTTTGATCCCACAAAGGAGGAGATTGAAGCTTCAATTGCCAGGGCCCAGGAAGCTGCAGTCCATAGTGAATCAGAGGCAATGATTCCTAATAGCTACCTGAGCAGGGTGCACCGTTTCAAGCTTGAAAACGGCATAATTCTATTAGTGCGGGAAGACGACACGGTCCCGACAGTTGGCATCAGGGCCGTTTTCCCCGGCGGGCTCAGGGAGGAAACCCTTCTTACAAACGGAGCCTTTTCCTATATCAGCGAGCTCCTACCCAAGGGAACACGGAGCATGACAGCCAATGAACTTGCTGTGGCAGTGGCGGATATTGCTGGCACACTTAACGGATTCAGCGGCAAGAATACCTTTGGCCTGAAAGCAGACTTTCTGGCCCGCTTTTTCCCTGATGGGCTTGCCCTGGTGCGGGATGTCATCCAGGAACCATCATTTGATCCTCTTGAAGCAGAAAAAATCAGGCCTGAACTGCTGGCTCAGCTTAAACAACAGGAAGATTCACTCACGTCGCTGGCCTTTCAGGAATTTAACAATCTCCTGTTCGGCGGCCATCCCTATGGCTTAAACAATATAGGCTCTGAGCAAGCTATTAAAAGTTTTACTGCTGACGCTTTACGGCAAATCTACTTGCAGCATGCCCAACCTGAAAATCTGGTTCTGGCAATTTCAGGTGACGTCAAGGCAGAGGAGACAAAAGATATGGTTGTCAGCCTTTTCGGTGACTGGCAGGCGACAAAAAGCAGGGCCGAGCAGGAAATCGAGGAAGACATCCTGCCGCCGGCCAGGTTGATTGAAGAAAAAACAAGGGAAATAATCCGCGATAAGGAACAGGTCCATCTGGTCATTGGTTTTTTGGGGACGACCTTAAACCATCCGGATCGCTTTGGACTGGAGGTCCTGGATACGATCCTTTCAGGACAGAGCGGCAGACTGTTCAGTGAACTGAGGGATAAGCAGAGCCTGGCCTACAGCCTTTCATCCTTTTCCTTATTCGGTTTGGATACAGGTGCATTCGGGATTTACATAGGGACCAGTCCCGAGAAAAAGGAACAGGCGATTACCAGTGTCTGGCATGAACTTAACACTATAAGGGAAACAAAAGTGGAAGAAGACGAGCTGAACCGGGCAAAAAATATACTTATCAGTCAGTATGAACTGGCCATGCAGACCCACAGTGCCCAAGCCCTGGAGTTGGGATTAAACGAGACCTATGGCTTGGGCCATGACTTCGGTAATAGATATATTGAGGCTATTAAGGAGATTGATGCAGCAAAGGTGCTTGAAGTGGCCAGAAAATATATTTTGCCAGATGCCTATGTCATGGTGGCGGTTGGTGCCGGAGGTGGTGAAAAAATTGTTGCACCGGAAGAAAGCAGCATACAGACGCCTGTTGAACAACAGGAAAAAAATGTTTCTGGCAGCAAGGCTGAAAGATAACAGAAGAAAATATCAATAAAGAGAAAGGAAAGAGAATGAACAGCATGCAGGAATTGATGATGGCACCATCCATCCTGTCCGCAGACTTCAGCCGCCTGGGCGAGGAGATAAAGGCTGTTGAAAAGGCAGGTGCTGACATTATCCATGTTGATGTCATGGATGGTCACTTTGTACCTAACATAACAATCGGGCCACCCGTGGTTGCGTCTGTGCGTAAAATTACCGACCTTCCCCTTGATGTCCACCTGATGATTTCAGATGCTGACCGCTATATTGAGGATTTTGTCAAAGCAGGGGCTGACTGGATCACAGTCCATGTCGAGGCCTGTCCTCATCTGCATCGCACCATCAGCAGGATCAAGGAACTTGGAAAGAAGGCGGGCGCTGTCCTCAATCCTGCAACACCGCTCGTCAGCCTCGATGAGATCCTTTTGGATGTTGATCTGGTCATGCTTATGAGTGTCAATCCGGGTTTTGGCGGCCAGTCTTTTATCCGGTCATCCATCAAAAAAATACAGACGCTCAGAAAAATGATAGAAGATCGGGGGCTTGAGGTTGGCATAGAGGTTGACGGCGGTGTTAGTCCTGCAACCATTGCAGATGTCGCCGGGGCAGGAGCCAATATATTTGTTGCCGGGTCAGCAGTATTCGGGCAGCAGGACTACGAACGAATTATAAGTGAAATGAAAACTATCTGCGGGCAAACCCCGCAAACATGGAAGTAATCTTCCAATAGAAGCTGCAACCAGGAGAATATGGCATTGAAGACAACAGGGCTTGATGAACTGCCGGTATATGAAAAGCTCATGAAGTTGGCACGCAATCCCCATGACCTGTCAGTTCCCGGGGGTGTTAACCCCGACAGAATAGCAGCCTACAAAACAAGTGCAGCAGGATTTGATCTACTTTACAGCACACAGAGAGTTGATGATGCCGTGCTAAATGGACTGCAGCAGCTTGCAGACCAGTCA
The DNA here is from genome assembly GCA_019312695.1 of Deltaproteobacteria bacterium. GTDB lineage: Bacteria > Desulfobacterota > Desulfobulbia > Desulfobulbales > BM004 > BM004. The sequence continues at coordinate 4,124 of JAFDCT010000004.1, forward strand.
GGTGCCGTGGACCAGTTTCTAGAGATGAAACGTGGTGCTGTCATGAACAAAATTGAAGGGCATGAGAGCGAAAACAGACAGGTGCTCCACACGGCATGCCGCGATATATTCAGCGATTCTCCTTATAATACCGAGGCGTCGCAACAGGCAAAACAACAGCTTGCAAAGCTGAAGACTTTTCTGACGGAACTGGACAAAGGTCTATTAACAAATAGCCGGGCAGAAAATTTTACAGACTACATCAATATCGGCATTGGCGGTTCCGACCTTGGGCCGCGGTCTCTCTATACGGCGCTTTCAGCATTCAGCCGTGAAAACAGAAAGGTACACTTCATTTCTAATGTAGATCCTGATGATGCTGCAGCAGTCCTGAAGAAAATTGATCTTTCCCGGAGTCTTGTCGGGGTCGTATCAAAAAGCGGTACAACTTTGGAAACCCGTACCAATGAAGAGATGGTTCGGGCTGCTTACAGCAGTGCCGGTTTCGATTCCAACAAACATTTTTTGGCCATCACCGGCCAGGGAAGCCCAATGGACAACCCGGAAAAATACCTGCGTTCTTTCCATATGTATGATTATATCGGGGGCCGCTACAGTGCAACGTCGATGGTTGGTGCGGTTATGCTCGGCTTTGGTCTGGGCTGTGACGCTGTTATGGATATTTTGCGTGGGGCGCACGCCATGGACCTGGCAGCAGAGGAAAGGGACATAAGGAAAAATCCGGCTCTGCTCCTTGCTTTACTGGGAATATGGAACCGGAATTTTCTCGGTTATGAAACTGTTGCTGTCCTGCCATACAGTCAGGCGCTCCTGCGCTTTCCGGCGCATCTTCAGCAATGTGATATGGAAAGCAACGGCAAGTCTGTGACCAGGAGCGGTCAAAATGTTTCTTATGCTACCGGCCCCATAGTCTGGGGTGAACCCGGAACCAACGGCCAGCATGCCTTTTACCAGCTGCTGCACCAGGGAGCCGCAACCGTACCGACCGAATTCATTGGCTTCAGGCAAAACCAGCAGGACCTGGACCTGGAGATCAGGGGTACCACCTCACAGGAAAAGCTTGTTGCCAATCTATTGGCGCAGGCTCTCGCTCTTGCCACCGGCCGGCCGGACAATAACCCTAACCGTTTTTTTACCGGAAACCGGCCAAGTTCAATACTGATGGCTGACAAGCTTGATCCCTTTACCATGGGTAGCCTGCTGGCACTGTATGAGGCAAAAATTGTTCTGCAGGGGTTTATCTGGAATATTAATTCATTTGACCAGGAAGGAGTGCAGCTTGGCAAGGTTCTTGCCAACCGTTTCCTTGATCATCTGTATGTTGTAAACCGGGGGGAGGCCAAAGACAGGGACAAGTATCCGGAAAGCTGGGCCATGCTTGAGGCCGCAGGGATTTTACGAGAATATCAGAAGCAGTAATTAGTGTTAACTGAATAATAAATGGGTCACAGGGTTAAGAGAAAAAAGGCAGGGAGGAGTTGACTTTATGGGGAAAGGTGACAAAAAAAAAAAAAA
>JAFDCT010000005.1 GCA_019312695.1 Deltaproteobacteria bacterium
CATCACCGGTCTGCCTGATAACCTGATCCAGAATAACCTGCTTGACGGGGCCTTCGATCCTTTTCTTGCTGCTTCAAATTATGCCGTTCTCAATACGGTCAGCGAGAACTATGCCAGAGAGCTGCGGGAAACCGATGATGATGCCCTGACCGGCTGGCTTGGACACCGCCTCATTACAAGAGGCCTGCAGCTCGAAGGCATCACAAATGGCTTTAATCCTGAAGATTTTGACACGACCAGGCCGGAGCAGCTAGGGCTTCCAGCTGGCTTTGATTCCGGCACCGGAGACCTGGAAGGGAAAAAAACCTGCAAGCAGAAACTGCTTGAATCACTTTCTCAAGAAAGTCCTGAAAATCTCAGCCGGTACGGCAACCTTGCCAATGAGCCGCAGAAACCGCTTTTTACCCTCATAGGCAGGCTGACCCCTCAGAAAGGTGTGGATATACTGGTGCCGGCGCTTGAAACATTGCTGCAGTCGGACAGCGAATTCAGGATGCTCATCCTGGGAAGCGGCACCAAGGACCATGAACAGGAACTGATCAACCTGGCACAGGATGAAAAGAATGACGGCCAGATCTGCCTGCTGTTAGGCTACGACCCGCTTCTTGCCAACCGGATTTATGCGGCGGGTGATTTTTTCCTTATCCCGTCCAGGTACGAACCGTGTGGCCTTACAGATTATATAGCCCAGCTGGCAGGGAACCTGCCCATCGTGCACCATGTGGGGGGGCTGCTGAAGGTTGAAGACGAGGTCAATGGCTTTACTTTCACAGAATATACCGCCGAAGCACTCATGGCCGCAATTAACAAGGCTTTGAAAGTTTTCAGGAAATCACCTGAACAAATTCACAAGATGCAGAAAACAGCTGTAAACCTTGTTGAGAAAAAATTCACCTGGGATCAGGTTGTTCTCCGCTACCTTGCGCTGTATAAAAAAGCCCTGGAAATGTTACCTTAAATAGTTGCTGTAAAACATTTGGCCGGTATTATTTAACCAGTGCAGAATTTGACTTCATAAAAAACTTATACGATTGCTCAGAACAATAAAATCAAACAGTTTGTGGAGGAGGTTGCGCAATGAGTATAAAAGTTGGCATCAACGGTTTTGGCAGGATCGGCAGGTCCATTTTCCGAGCCGCGGGCAAAGATGGAGCTTTCAGCAACATAGAGATCGTCGCTATCAACGACCTTACTGATAAAAGAACCCTGGCCCACCTGCTCAAGTACGATTCTGTCATGGGGGTATATGACAAACAGGTTGAGGCTGATGAGCGGGGTATCATTGTCGACGGCCGACACATAGAGGTTTTCAACCACAGGGAGCCGGCGGATATCCCGTGGGGAAGCCTGGGGGTGGAGTATGTTATTGAATCCACCGGGCGTTTTACCGACAAGGACAAGGCCCAGGCCCACATCGAGGCCGGGGCCAAAAAAGTCGTCATCTCAGCACCGGCAAAGGGCAATATAAAGACCATTGTCATGGGTGTTAATGAGGACGAATATGACCCGATGGAGCATCATGTGGTGTCGAATGCCTCATGCACCACAAACTGCCTGGCCCCCATGGTCAGGGTTATACTGGACCGTTTTGGCATCAAGCATGGCCTGATGAACACCATTCATGCCTATACCAATGACCAGAGAATCCTTGACTTCCCCCACAGCGACCTGCGGCGGGCCAGGGCAGCAGCGCTTTCCATGATCCCGACCAAAACCGGAGCAGCCACCGCCTTGTCACTGGTTATTCCGGAATTAAAAGGTAAGTTTGACGGATTGTCCGTGCGCGTCCCCACTCCGAATGTCTCCCTGGTCGATGCCGTAATTGAAGTGGAAAAGGAAACCACGGTGCCTGAGGTCAACCAGGCCCTGGAAGAGGGGGCCAGCCGCTACCTCGGTTACTCTGATGAACCGCTGGTATCGATTGACTACCAGGGCAACCCCCATTCTTCTGTGATTGATGCAGACTCAACCAAGGTAATCGATGGCACCATGGTCAAGGTTCTGGCATGGTATGACAACGAATGGGGCTACTCAAACCGGGTCCTTGACCTCATCCTGCACATGGAGGCAAACAAGCCCGTTTAAGGGATCAAACGTTTACTTATGGCAGCGCAAAACCAGACAGCTATAGATACCATTGCCATTGATTCAGATGCGCTCAGGGCGAATCTGCTTGAAACCGCAACTGATGAAGTGACAATCGATCCTTCTCTCTTGGTCCTCGAGGAGATTGTCAAAAATTACAAGGGGATAAGTAAAAATCTCCATGAGCTGCTCTATGAAGTGTGCCACCCCTATCGCAACTGGAAAATGCTGGTTCCCAGAACGCGTGCCTTTGTCCTGAAAAACATCAGTCATTATTTCAAGCATGAGAAAGGTTCCGAGGCATTTGACCGCTTTATCGTCATATTCTGCCAGGCCATTATTGATTCGAGAAAGAACAACACACTCCTGTCCCAGATAATTGAAAGCATGCTTGCCTATACGGACAGACTTGTCAGCCTGCTGGACCCGGAATCCCTTGTCCGCTATGAAAATTCCCTGGCCCAGCTTTTCTGGCGCCTGAAGAATCTTGATGATGAGGTCATCATATTCATGGTGCAGGGTCAGCATCCCATGAAGAGAATAGCCCAGCAACTTCTTAAACTTGAACAGGGGGTCACATCTTATAATTTTAAACCCCTGGCTGAGCTGATGCGACGTGTTTTTACCATGAATTATGAATACTGGCTGAGCGAAAAAGACCCGCTGGCCTGGTTCACCGAGGAGTGCGGCGATATCTGCAGGGGCTGGCAGGCCGGGCAGCTGTTTAATGCCATATCCCATCAGCAGCTGCAGAAACACCTTGATATCCTCAATGACGTAGATATTGAAACCGACCCGCGTCAGGCATTATGTGTCATCCTGGAACTGCCCTCTCACATGGATATAGTACGGTTGTACAAGTTTGTGCCTGAAAAACTGAACGAGGAGCAGCAGTCTGCGCTGAAGGCTGCTGAAAAAGAGGAACAGCTGGACAGATTTAACGAAAACCGCAAACTTATCTTCCTCTTTCATATCATGGAAACATCAGGCCTGGCCCTGATCCATGAAGAAACCATCCGGGAAATCAACCGCGGTCTTGTCCAGCTTATCAGGCGCCAGACATTTGAGGAGATAGAGAGTTTTCTGCTCACAACGTTCCAGCTGCTCAAGGTAAATGTCCGCAAGTATCCTCATACCTCCCTGCAGTGCATACAGGTCCTGGGGACTGAGGTCTTCAAGCGCGGCAACAGCAGGCTGGTGGAGGCCTTTTTATGGGAGTCGGTACGCTTCGGCTTTCAGTATGCCAATGTTACCGGAGTGGATGAAGACTGGCAGCCGATAACCAACCCGGCCCACCTGGCCAATATTCGGGTCTGGATTAACCTCATCATGCAGGAACCCAAGTGGTGCTCAACCATTTTTTCAGCCCTTATCATCAACCTCAAGCTTTCAGGCACCTGCGTTAAGGATACAGACCTGTTCCAGCGCGACATCACCCAGCTGCTCAATCACCCGATTGAGCCGGTATATAACCTTTTCAAGCAGTTTGCCAAGCTGATGCCCGTTTTCTTCAATGAAATAGGAGCTGAAGGATACCTGCGGGATGTTTCCACTGAAATAGACGAGATACACCGGCGCAAAGATCCGCTCATTCATTTTCTGCGCAAACAGAGCCATGTGGAAAGCAGCAACCTCATTGTCGATTTTATCGAATCGATCTTTGTCTTCTGGAAAACCCGAGACAAAAAGGTGCTTGAACCCTTTCTCCCGGCAGAAGTCCTTTCAGAGGTGAAGAATGAGGGAATTTTTATTAATGACATGCACAAGCTCATCCTGCGGATATTCGAGCTGCCGGCCATGGTTGAAATCCCCGACCTCCTGGAGTGGAAAGACAAAGTACGGGAAAGATACCTGGCGGAACAGCAGGATATAGCCGAATCTGAAAAAATACGTTTTGACCAGCTGATCCGCATGTACAAGCTGCTTTACAACAAATACCATCTTGGCTACCAGGAAATGCGGCATCAGCTCAAAGAAGCAGTCAACAGCGGTTTTCCCGAAATGGAGCAGCTGCTGGGCGACCTGGAGATCTGCGATACGTATCAATGCCTGTATGCCCTGCTGACTCACCTTGAAGGCCTTAAAGAAATAATTCTCAGCAAGGAAAAGTTCCCGGCCAAGGAGGATATTTATTATAAGCGGCACATAGCCGTCGATATTCCATCTGTTTACGGCCGCTACCGTGAGCGAAAGTTCGATGCCCTGGGACTGACTTTCAGGCTGGAGAACCTGGCCAATCTTTACCTGGAAAGACTGC
>JAFDCT010000006.1 GCA_019312695.1 Deltaproteobacteria bacterium
AGCATATGTGCAAAGACATTCCCGAGAAATTGTAAGGCTACATCCTTGAAGGCCAGGGTCGGACCGTGGAAAAGCTCCTGAATATACAAATCCCCTTTTTTGACCAGCGGTGTGATCTCAGGGTGGCTGAAGGTGGAATACGAAAGGTTGATTAATTCATCGAGCCGGTCGTTCTCAATGTCGCTGATAAAAAGACGGAAGATTTCTGCAGCCAGTTTTTGAAAGGAACTGGACTGCCAGTTTTTTAAAGTTTCCGGGGCCACTGCAGGTAAAACCTCCGGCAGCAGGAGCCCGCCGTCCGTTGCCAGGCCCATCATTACCGCATCCTTGAAAGGTATAGGCGAAATGCCGCCCCTGGTACTGATATAATGCATGAGTTTCTTCTCGTTGGATTTGAAATTAAAATATCGCAGCAGCATATGGTAATCTGCGCAACTCGTTTACTGTTTAGCAGAATCCTTTCTTAAAAAGCAAGGACCAAGATCCTGGAAAACCGGACAATTATGATCTTAGCAGACTTTTGCCTGTCATGGCAGCAGGAATGGGCAGATTCTGCAGGCTGAGAATGGTAGGGGCAATATCACTGAGTGAACCGCCCTGGCGCAGTTTTGCGTTTTTATATTTGCCGCTGATCAGGATAAAAGGCACGGGATTGGAGGAATGAGCTGTAATTGGGCTGTCTGAGTATGGGTCCCGCATGGTTTCAGCATTGCCGTGATCTGCAGTTATAATAACAATGCCGCCTTTTGCAATGAACTTCTCAACAACCTGCCCAAGGCAGTTGTCAACAGCTTCACAAGCCTTGACCGCAGCATCCATCATGCCGCTGTGTCCCACCATATCGCCGTTGGCAAAATTAAGGACGATAAGTGAGTAGTCGTCATGTTCCATGCGTTCCAGGAGTTCTTCAGTAACGAGATAGGCACTCATTTCCGGTTTCAGGTCATAGGTCGCCACATCCTTCGGAGATGGGATCAAAATACGGTCTTCCAGGGGGAAAGGTTCTTCCCTGCCGCCATTGAAAAAATAGGTCACATGGGCATATTTTTCCGTTTCGGCAATACGCAGCTGCCTGAGACCGGCTCCACTGATCTCTTCTGCCAGGATATGATCCATGCTGACAGGCGGAAAAACAACCGGCAGGGTAAAGTTCTTGCCATATTGCGTGAAAGTGACGAATGCTGCCAAGGAAGGCCGATGCCTTAATGTAAATTCATTCCAGCTTTTATCGGTAAAGACATGGGTCAGCTCCCTGACGCGGTCGGCTCTGAAATTAAACACCAGAACAACATCATCATCCTTGACCGTTGCAACCGGGCCACCACTTTCATCCAGCAGGACAATAGGTTTAATGAACTCATCGGTTTCTCCCCGATGATATGCATCTCTCACAGCCTGAGACGGGTCACGGCCAAGGACACCTTTACCGTCGACAATGGCCTTCCAGGCAACTTCAACTCTTTCCCAGCGCTTATCGCGGTCCATGGCATAGAAGCGGCCGGAGATGGAGGCCAGGCGGCCAGTGCCGATCCAGACCAGCTCATGCTGCAGTTGCCTGATATAATCGAAGCCGCTGGTGGGAGGGGTATCCCTGCCATCCATAAAAGCATGTATATAAACTCTGGCAAGGCCATGATCGGCAGCCATTTTGAGCAGTGCCAACAGGTGGTTCATATGGCTGTGCACACCGCCGTCTGAAATAAGGCCCATGAGGTGCACTGCCGATTTTTTTTCGGCAGCCACGCTGAAAGTATTCCTGAGAATCTCATTATCAAAGAAGTCGCCCGATTCAATGGCGCGGTTGATACGGGTAAAGTCCTGGTAGACAATGCGGCCTGCACCGATATTAAGATGCCCCACTTCTGAATTGCCCATCTGGCCTTCGGGCAACCCGACAGCACCGTTATGGGCCAGCAGAGTTGTATAAGGATAGCTGCTTTGCCAGCGGTCCATATTGGGCGTATCAGCAACGTATATAGCATTTGTCGGAGTATGGGCGCCTGCTCCCCAGCCATCGAGAATAGCAAGTAATATGGGAGTTGGAGTGCTCATTTTAAAGCCGCAGGCTGCTCTTTGATGGTAATCCGGGGTGCGTCATGCCACAACCCTTCTATATCGTAGAATTTTCTCGTCTCAGAGTAAAAGATATGGACCACGACATCATTATAGTCCAGCAGTACCCAGGTGCCTTCATTTAGACCCTCTGCTTTGGATGTCGAAAGCCGCTTGCTTCGCAGTTCCGTCTCTATTGTTTCAGCAAGTCCTTGAACATGCCGTGTCGACCGGCCGCTCATAATGACAAAAAAATCGGTGAAGGAACAGAGTTTTCTGACATCGAGAATAACAGGTTCTTGAGCCTTTTTTTCTACTGCGGCCGGTACGCAGAACTTGGCAATTTCCATGCTGCTTTTTTTACGGAGCTTTTTCTTTACCTGCTGCATATATTTTTTCTAATATTGATTTCAGTAACTACTTTAAATTGACAGCTCTTTTCATAAAATATGGTCATGTCAACGGTTCAGAATACCCGCAATCTTTGTCCACACACTGCAGAAGGGTACCCTTTCGGGTGTTTTTTTCAAGGAGGAAAGGTTTTTCACATTGCGGGCATTTTTGGGGAACAGGCCGATCCCAGGTAGCAAACTTGCATTTGGGAAATCTGCTGCAGCTGAAGAAAACCTTCCCCTTTTTTGAAATTTTCTGAACGATTTCACCCTTGCAGTTTTCTTCAGGACATTTTACGCCGGTTGTCTGGGCCCGGATGTGCTTGCATTCAGGGTAACCTGAGCAAGCCAGGAACTGTCCGTAGCGCCCCTGCTTGTATACCATGGGCCGGCCGCATTTTTCGCATTTTTCGCCCGATTCAACCGGCTCCTCTTTTACTATTGGTATAATGGTGCCGTCTGCATCCTTTTTGAAATTCTGGGTAAATGTGCAGGTGGGGTAATTTTCGCAGGCCAGAAATTCTCCTGTTTTGCCCCATTTTATAAAGAGTTTGCCGTCACAGAGTTTGCAGCCGATTCCCGTGGGAATACCCTGTTTTTTGACCGACTTCATCTCCTGCTTGGCAGCAGAAAGGGTTTTCTCAAACGGACCGTAAAATCCATGCAGCAGGTTGACCCAGTTGCTCTGCCCCTCTTCAACCTTATCCAGGTTTTCTTCCATGGAGGCGGTGAACTCTACATCCATGATATGGGGAAAATGGGCCACCAACAAGTCATTGACCAGTTTTCCCAGGTCAGTTGGCACAAATTTCCTTTGCTGCTGCATGACATAGTCCTTGTCCAGGATGGTGGAGATAATGGAGGCGTAAGTGCTGGGCCGGCCTACACCGTTCTCTTCCAGGGCTTTGACCAGGGTTGCTTCGGTATAACGCGGCGGCGGCTGAGTGAAGTTCTGTTTCGGCTCAACTTCTAGCACTTTGAGTTTTTCACCGGCAGCAACATCAGGAATAATGGTTCCTTCCTTATCAGTTTCTTCAGTCCTGGCATCCGTGGCACCGTTCTCTTCACCGGATTCGACGTACAGGGCCATAAATCCCTTAAAGCGCAGAATGGCGCCCTGGGCCTTTAGCAGATACTTATCAGCCTTGATGGTAATAATGGTCTGGTCATAAATGGCAGGGCACATCTGTGAAGCAACAAAGCGTTTCCAGATAAGGGTATACAGGTTAAGCAATCCCTTTTCGAGATAGGGCGCGACTTTTTCCGGTGTCAGGGTGACATCGGTCGGTCGAATAGCCTCATGGGCATCCTGTGAAGCCTTGGAGGTTTTATAGAAAACAGGTTTTGCCGGTAGGGAATCATGACCGAGTTCTTTTTTAATGTATTCACGGACCTCGTCAAGGGCTTCATTATTGATCCGGGTTGAATCTGTACGCATATAGGTAATCAATCCCACCGGCCCCCTATCGCCCAGTTCAATTCCTTCGTAAAGTTTTTGGGCCAGTCCCATGGTCCTTTTTGCCGGGAAACGCAATTTTCTATTGGCCTCCTGCTGCAGGGTGCTGGTAATAAATGGCGGACTCGGATAACGTTTGCGTTCCTTCTTGTCAACATCACTGACAGTATGTTCTGATTTTTTCAGGGTTGTGACAATTGCAGCGGCCTGTTGTTCGTCCTCCACCCTGGTTTTTCTTCCTGAGATCTTATTGAGCCTGGCGATGAAGGGCGGAGGGTTTTTTCCTCCCAGCCTGGCACTGATAGTCCAGTATTCCTCGGCCCTGAATTTTTCAATTTCACTTTCCCGATCGCAAATCATTCTCACGGCAACCGATTGTACCCTTCCGGCCGAAAGGCCTCTTCGTACCTTTTCCCACAACAGTGGTGAAATCTGGTAACCCACCAGCCTGTCCAGGATACGGCGGGCCTGCTGGGCCTGGAATTTATTCTGGTCGATATTGGTGGCACTGCCGATGGCCGCACGGATAGCTTTCTGGGTTAACTCATGAAACAGGGCCCTGTGGATCGGCTTGCCGGCTGATTTTAAAATATGGGCGATATGCCAGGCAATGGCTTCGCCCTCACGATCAGGGTCAGGCGCCAGAAA
>JAFDCT010000007.1 GCA_019312695.1 Deltaproteobacteria bacterium
AGAAATTGAAAACGCCCTGCTGCACAAGGTCGCTGAAAATTCCAATATCCAATTACTTGAAAATCATCTGGCCGTTGATCTGCTCATTGGCTCAAAAGCAGGAGTGACTCCATCAGGCAGCAGCTTTGATGATCTTTGCCTGGGAGCTTATGTGCTGGATCGTCGGACCGGGAACATTGATAACTGGAGGGCCAAGGTGACCGTGCTCTGTTCGGGAGGCTGCGGCAAGGTCTATCTTTATACAACCAATCCTGACATTGCCACCGGAGATGGAATTGCCATGGCTTACAGGGCAGGGGCAATTGTCGGCAATCTCGAGTTTGTCCAATTCCATCCAACCTGCCTTTACCATCCAAAAACCAAGAATTTTCTGATATCTGAAGCAGTACGGGGTGAGGGCGGCAGGTTGATTGATGAAATGGGGGCCCATTTCATGGAGAAATATGACTCCCGGGGTGACCTGGCAACACGTGACACCGTTGCCAGGGCAATTGACACAGAAATGAAGGCCAGCGGCGATGACTGTGTTTACCTTGACATCAGCCACAAAGACGCTGACTTTATTAAAAACAGGTTCCCGACTATCTACCAGACCTGCCTTTCACTCGGTATAGATATCACCAGGGAACCGATCCCGGTTGTTCCTGCGGCCCATTACATGTGCGGCGGCGTCATGACGGATTTGTGGGGCCGGACCAATATTGAAAACCTCTATGCCTTGGGCGAAACAGCCTGTACCGGTCTGCACGGGGGCAACCGCCTCGCCAGCAACTCCCTGCTTGAAGCCGTAGTCTTTGCACATCAGGCCTATCTGCAATGTGAAAAAGATAAGGAAAAAATTAGTAAAATATCATTTCATGAATCTCCTGAATGGTCTACAGGCAAAGCAAAAATGATTAATGAAAAGGTGCTGGTCAGCCATAACTGGGATCAGATACGCCGCTTGATGTGGAACTATGTCGGGATTGTCCGGAGTGAAAGGCGCCTTGGACTCGTTAAAAAACGCCTGGCTCCCATACTTCGGGAAATAGCGCATCATTTCAAAGATTATCTCTTAACCCCTGACCTTGTTGAGCTGCGCAATATTTCACTGGTAGCTGAACTCATTGTCCAGAGCACTCTTATTCGTAAAGAATCCAGGGGGCTTCATGCCATTGTCGAGTACCCTCAACAGGATGATCATAACTGGCGCCATGACACCATTCTCGCGCGCCGTGACAAAACCATAAAATCATACCTGCTGGATCCGGATGGGCATGAATAATAAAAATCTTTTGACGCAGGATGACAACATGCTTGTTTTTTCTGCTCTTGCCTCCCCTTTGCTTTTTCATGGTGTCTTCAACCGCTTTAACGGTGTAAGTCCTGCACCGTGGGACTCGCTAAATGTTTCATTTGGCTTAGACGATAAACCCGAACACATCAGGATAAACAGGGAAAAGATCAAAAAAAGGCTCGGCTGTGACCGTCTTGTTTCCGCCACTCAGGTGCATGATTCAAGGGTTTATACTCTAAAAGAAAAACCCGCACATGACCTGGAAGTTACAGGATTCGATGCTCTGGTCACCAATATTGCAGGCGTAGGATTAATGATCCAGCAGGCAGACTGTCAGGCTGTTATGCTGTTTGATCCTGAAAAAAAGGCTGTCGGTATTGTGCATGCGGGTTGGCGCGGCAGTGTAGCAGGTATCCTAACGAAGACCGTTTCAGCCATGAATCATGCCTTTGCAACAAAAGCTGCTGACCTTGCAGCAGCCATCTCTCCCTCCCTGGGACCCTGTTGCGCCGAATTTGTAAACTATCTCACGGAATTGCCTTTAGCATTCCATGACTACCAGGTTAGGCCCAATTACTTTGATTTCTGGGCCATCAGCCATGATCAGCTCAGCTCAGCTGGTGTCAAGTCCGAAAATATACATACGGCAAATATCTGTACCTGCTGTAATCATGACTATTTTTCCTACCGCCGGGAAAGGGAGACCGGAAGATTTGGCTCTGTCATAGGATTAAAATAGGGTTCAAGGGGTCAAGGAAAAACGTATAATTTTATATTTTACTGAACAAATAATATTTTTTTGTATGAAAAAAACAACCCGGTCCGCCCGCTACATTGCCATTGAAATTCTCTGCAGCTGGGAAAAAAATTACCAGCCTGTGGATCTGCTCATGGACCAGCATATTGCCAAAATCGGTCTGGCTGACCCCCGTGACCGGCAGCTGGTAATGTCCCTTGTATATGATGCTATACGCTGGCGGGGTTATCTGGACTGGGTAATAGGGCAATTTTCAAAACATCCCCTTGCCAAAATAAAAATCCGTACTCTCCAGGCATTAAGAATTGGCATACTGCAGTTGCTCTTCATGGACCGGATCCCTGTTTCAGCAGCTATCAACGAAACTGTCCAGGCCCTGAAAGATATGAAGCAGCCAAAATGGCTGACCGGATTCGTTAATGGCCTGCTGCGAAATGTGGACCGCAAGAGGGCAACAATTTCCACCCCTTTTCATTTGGAAAGCAGGAATTCAATTCCCGAAGCTGCCATGCTGAGCCATCCGGAATGGCTCATAAAAAGGTGGAAAAAGC
>JAFDCT010000008.1 GCA_019312695.1 Deltaproteobacteria bacterium
AAAAGAAAAGAATTATAAAGAAAACTATTAAGCACACCGCCTATGAAAATTCGACTTGATAAACTGCTGCTGGAAAAAAATCTGGCGCCAATAAGGCAAAAGGCGCAGGCTCTGATTGCCGCCGGCCAAGTCCTGGTAAATGACAGGCGGGCTGATAAAGCCGGGACCATGGTGGAAGATTCAGTTGATATCACAATCAAAGAAACATGTCCTTATGTGAGCCGGGGGGGATACAAACTTGAAGCAGGCCTTCACTATTTCAACATTGATCCGACTGACCTCATCTGCCTAGATATTGGAACATCCACCGGCGGCTTTACCGACTGTCTCCTGCAAAACGGAGCTGCAAAGGTATATGCGGTAGATGTCGGGTACGGCCAGCTTGCTTGGAAACTGCGCCAAGACCAACGGGTTGTGATAATGGAGCGCACCAATGCCCGTAATCTTACTATGGCAAATTTTCAGGATATGATTGACCTGGCTGTCATAGATGCGTCCTTTATCTCCCTTAAAATACTCATCCCTCCCCTGCTGCCTCTCTTCAGGGGGAAAATATCTATTCTTGCCTTGATTAAACCCCAGTTTGAAGTAGGGCGCGGCAAGGTCGGCAAGAGAGGAGTTGTACGTGACCCTGCCTTACACCAGGAGGTTATCAACGAGATTATTGATTTCTGCAAGACGCTTCAACTGCAAAGCCTTGGTGTAAGGCCTACCCCTATCCTCGGACCCAAGGGAAACAAAGAATTTCTCATCCATTTGATATCAAATGCCAACCCTGAATAATTTCATAATGCAGAAGATGGCCAAAATACTTCCTATCATGATATTCCTGTTCCTCTTTTCATTACCTGGCTATATCTCTGCTGAAAATCAAGCATTACAGGATTGTGAAATTATTATTGATGATTTTGCCGACGGCATTAAATCCGGCTGGCACAATAAATCATTCAAAGGTACAACTGAATATATCTGGACCAGGGAGGAAGACAGGACTTTTATCAGGGCAATCAGCACTGGCGCAGCCTCGGGACTTTATTACGAGATTAAGTATAACCCCAAAATATATCCATATATCACCTGGGAGTGGAAAGTGGATAATATCATTACTAGCGGTGATGCCTCCAAAAAATCAGGGGATGATTACGGAGCCCGGGTCTATGTTGTCTTCCCCTCCTTTTTTTTCTGGAACACCAGAGCACTCAACTATATCTGGGCCAATAACCTTCCAGAAGGACAGATGGTCCCGAACCCGTTTACTGCTAACAATATCATGATCAGTGTTGAATCCGGTCCTTCGGAGACCGGGATATGGTTAAGGGAAACAAGAAATATTTATGAGGATTACAAACGTGCCTTCGGCAAAGAGCCGCCAGATGTAGGAGCCATTGCCATAATGACCGATACCGATAATACTGGTGAAAGTGCTTCCGCAAACTACGGTCCCATTGCCATCTGCAGCCGTAATCCCGAGAAATAAAGAATATAACTTCTTTTAGCAAGAACTGATTTGACTTGATGTTCTGACAGTGATATACATTTTAGCAATAAAGACCGTTTCAGATTCATATAGTAGGAAGACAAGATAAAAACTTATAAACCATTCAGGAAGAGTTAGATTATGACCAGTAAATCTTGCCAAAGGACTTTTCTTATTACTGTTGTTGCTTTTTTTGTTTTAACACTCACTGCAGCCGTTCAGGCAGCAGAGTATGTCAGTGTAAAAAAGGACGGAGTTAATATCCGTTCCGGCCCCAGTACCAAAGACAAGGTGGTCTGGCAGGTTTTTGAGGACTTTCCCTTGGAGGTTATAGAGCGCAAAGGAAAATGGGCCCATGTCGTTGACTTTGAAGGTGACAAGGGTTGGATTTATGAAACCCTGTTCTCGAATAAAAAAACAGTTATCGTCTATGTAGACACTGGCAATATGCGTTCTGGTTCAAGTACAAACGATCCGGTTATTGCGACCGTCAAAAAAGGTGTAGTCTTTGAAGCACTTGAAATGAAGGGCGACTGGATAAAACTTCGCTATAAAAATGAACTGACAGGCTGGATGCACAACTCCCTGCTTTGGCCCGCCAACCCACGTTAAATGATAAGCACTTCACCTGATTATCTATCTGCTCTTGACTGGTGTTTCAAGTAGCAGAAATCGTACTGGTGCGCGTTATTTTCCTTTTCAGGTGGAAAAATCTACCGGCAGGCGGACAATGGACCCCGCCTTGTTTTTAAAAAGCAGATAGCGGTTTTTTAATCCGAACAGAAATAAATCCCTGGTAATTCTGACGTCCTGAAGGCAGTAGTTTATTATATCATCTATTTTACCCTCTTTATACCACTGGAGAGCCCGGAGGCCGTCGGCTGACTTTTTTACTCCAAGGGTGTGCTCAGCCAGACGGTCAAGGCTCAGGCGGTATCCAAGCCTGTTGGTAATCACCTCCATGATATCCAGGGTCGGCAGCGATGCTAGGTTGAATAATGAGTAGGCAGACAGCACCTTATTGTCAAATCGTTTGTTGTTAAAACCCACCACCAGGTCAAATGTCTGCAGATCACTGATGAGTTCAGGAATATCCTTCTCCAGGTATGTTTTGAAACTGTCTAAGGCTGAATCGTAAAGCACAGCCACTGAAATCCCCATCCTGTCTGCCCGATGCCAACCCCCAACTTCAACGGCACTTCTCTGGGTTTCGACATCAAAGACCCCATAGCGTGCCGGCGGTTCAGTCTTTGGGATTTTCTTTTCAGGGCCTGCCGCCCGGAATTCCTGCAGTTGCATTTTCATTTCTTGGTCTTGATATGTTGCAGAAGATTTATGCTGCAGGAGAGCAGCAAGGATCTCAAGGGCCGACTGTTTGTCAATCGGCCTGTTGCCGGAACCGCATTTTGGTGAATGAACACAGGATGGGCAACCGAGTTCACAGGGACAGTCACCAATAGCTTTTTGGGTCAATTGCAGCAGCAGCTCAATTTTTTCAAAGGCCTTGCGGGCAAGTCCTACTCCGCCGGGATAGCCGTCATAGATAAAAATTGCTGCTCGTGAAAGCTGTTCATGGAATGGATGGGCTATACCGCCGACATCATTCCGGTCACACAGAACCAGCAGAGGAAATATGGAAATCGCCCCATGCTCAAGGGCATGGATCCCACCCATGAAATGGTACTGTTCACGTTCGATACGTTTCTGCACTTGCACTGGAATTTCAAGCCATAACCCTTCTGTTTCAAATATAAGGGGTGGCAGATCAAGCTGTTCCCGTTCCCTGCTGATCAGTTTCTGCCCGGCTACAAGGCGCCTCTGAAAGCCTGTAACAGTATCGGTAACCCTCAGGTACCCGAAAGACACGCAGAAGTTATGCAACTTGGTCGTATTATATGTTTTCAGTATCTCAGTGGACTTGTTGCCCATGGTCCTGGTAAAGTAATTGACATTCTTCCTGACCGCTGTCACGTCATGGGTTTCAAGGTCAAGGCCTGTTATGAGCCAGGTCCTGCCCCGGTGCAGGTATACAGCTCCAGGATGGCATTCCTTAAAACAGCGCATGAAATCAATCTCACCAAGAGCACTGCCGTCTGCATTATTGCGGATAACAAAATTCTGTCCGGTACCCCGCAGGTCAACTTCCCGGTGGGGATATTTACGAACCCCTACCCAGTAGTTTTCATCTGCTGTCAAGAGCAGGGAAGCTTCCTCTGCCATGTTAGCCACCACTTCACGCACAGCCGGTTCCTGCACAAGGGGTTCGTCCGTCTTTAGCGGGTGTTCAGCAGCGGCACAGATGAGATGGCGCCTGACTATGGTTTTGTTTAGAGGGTTTAAGACGGTTGCTTCTACTTCACGGCTGAAAAAATCCTGCGGATTCCGCATAAAGTGCTGATCCAGGCTGTCTTCAAGGCCAATCAGGATAATGAGAGATTCATTCTGTTTGCGCCCTACCCTGCCGCCGCGCTGCCAGGTCGTCATCACCGTTCCCGGATAGCCAACCAGGATGCAGATATCCAGATCTCCTATATCAATGCCCAACTCAAGTGCACTGGTTGCTATAACTCCCAGGAGTGAGCCATCGGAAAGCCGGGCTTCAATCTCCCGTCTTTCTTCAGGCAGATAACCGGCCCTGTAGGATGTAAGCTTCGGAGACAGCTTACCCAGGCGCTGCTGGGTCCAGATCGAAACCAGTTCGGTAAGCTTTCTTGACTGGGTATAGACGATGGTGCGTAGCCCTCTTTTCAGGCTTGCTTCAATTAATAAGCTTGCAGCAGTTGCGGCACTATCCAACGGATTAATAAAAACAAAGTGGCGTTTTGCTCTTGGTGCGCCGGATTCATTGATAACAAAGGTTTCTTCACCCAGAAGATCACGGGCCAGTTCATCAGGATTCGCTACGGTGGCCGAAGAAAGGATAAACTGCGGCCGGGCTTCGTAATATGTGCATATACGTTTCAGACGGCGCAGGACCCAGGCCATGTGGGAACCGAAGATTCCCCGGTAGGTATGGACTTCATCAAGAATAACATGACTCAGCCGGGCAAAAAAAGCGGACCAGGTTGAATGGTAACCCAGCATCGAAAGGTGCAGCATATCAGGATTGGTTATGAGAATATTGGGTGGCCGGTCACGGAGTTTCTTGCGTTGATAAGCTGTGGTGTCTCCATCATAAATTGCTGCCGTTGGCCGAAGATATTCGGGCAACAGGGCAGCCAATTCCATAATAGATCGCAGCTGGTCCTGGGCCAGAGCCTTTAAAGGAAAAAGGTACAGGGCTGTGGAATCAGGAACACGCATTATCTGCTCAAAAACCGGCAGATTGTAGATCAAACTCTTGCCGCTGGCAGTGGGTGTTGAGACTAGAATATTTTCGCCCTTTCGCACTGCATCAGTGGCACTCACCTGATGCTGATACAGCATCTCTATGCCCATATGTTTGAGCCCCTCCTCCAGAGCTTTGGGCCAGTCAATCCTGTTTTTGCCAAAAGAAGCGGGAGTTTGGGCCAGCACTTCATGATGTACAACCTGCTTGCCTAAGCGGGGAGAGGATTTAAGCGATTTAAGATACTCAGCAACAGATCCGTTTTTTTCTAATTCATCCATGCAGCAGTGATACGATATGTAAATTTCTCAGTAAAGACTTGTATTTTGAATTGAACCCCTTCAGGGTTATATAGTAAGTATTAATATTTTATTTGAGTATGTGTAAATAAAAACGCGCAATTCCTACAAGCGAATTCGAAAATTGAAAGGATAAACCTATGAAATCCATAGCAACATTGGGTCCGGAGGGATCTTCCTCTTGGCAGGCTGCCAAACATTTTGACCCAGATGCTGACATAAAGTTTTTTCCGAACACCCCGTCAGTCATCAAAGCGTTCCTTGATAAAGAGGCAGACCTTGCCTTGATCCCGGTTTACAATACCCGAGAAGGCGAGAGTATTGAATATTTCCGTATCATGGAAAAACTCAGTTCTGCCCACTGGATTGACAATGTGGTTCTGCCGATCCATCTTTCACTCGGAGCCATTGATGATTCGCATCCGCTTTCCATGCTCATCGGCAAAAGCAACAGTTTCAGACAGTGCGATGAATATATAACAAACAACTATCCCATGCTGCCACAACTGACTGTAACTGATCTGCAGCAGGCTATCAATGATGTCAAACAGCAGAATAAGCTGGACAATGGTTTTGTGGCAACGGAAGAATTTCTTGTAGCAAACGGCCTGATTATCCGAGAAAGGGAAATGGCACCCCATAATCAGACCCGTTTTGCTGTCATCAGTTCAAATCCTTCAAAACCAACAGGATATGATGCCACTGCTCTGCTCACTCTGCCGCTGAATGATCGGGTCGGTCTTCTTGTAGATATACTGAGCGAATTCACCCGTCGCGGTATCAATATCATTGATATGCGCACAGAAAGCGATATCAAGACCCAAAAACTGCAGATCTATATAGAAGCGGAAGGCCATATCCTGGATAAGGTCCTTGCAGATGCGGTTAAATCCATCAGTGAACAGATCATCCAAGAACCGGGTGCCTTCCAGGTTCTTGGCAGCTTCCCCAGGGTTGACATGCGCACCAAGCATATCTCCTCCTTCGGCTTTATCGGCACAGGGGATATGAGCCAATGGTTTGCCAAAAGGCTGGAAAGCGAAGGTTATACCTCAATGCTCACCGGCCGGACAACTAAACTGAAACCGGAGGAAATGATCCCCCAGGTTGATGTGGTGGTTATCTGTGTGCCCATCAGCGCCACAACTGGTGCTGTTGAGATGTATGGCCCGCTTCTCAAAGACGGTCAGGCCCTTATTATCCTGGCAGGAGTGGCGGAGACTTCCCTGGATGCAGCCCTGGCAAAGACCCGGCCCGGAGTCGAGGTTATGTTGGTTCACAACCTCTGGGGCCCCCAGGCAAAAACCATGAAGGATAAAAATGCCACCGTAGTGCGGACAAAAAGAAGCGGTCTACTTTGCAGTGAGTTTGAGGCCTTTCTCTATAAACACGGTGCTCTTATCAACCAGGACAGTCCTTCCCAGCATGACCTGTTGATGGGTGTAGGCCAGAAACTGCCGACGACGATATCCGTAGCCCTTGCCATGACACTGAAGGACAATCAGATACCCCATGACGAGATCGGCAACCACTCTACGCTCACCTCATTATACGGCATCCTGGCCATGGCCCGGGTCCATACCCAGAATGCCAGGACCTATGCCGAGATAATGGCGACAAAAGGTGACGGCCGCAAAATTGTTAAAAGTTTTGCTGAAAACCTGATCAAGTTGATGGATATAGCGAATGAGGATAAAATTGAAGAATTGTGCGCGATCATAGATGAAAATAAAAATTATCTGACCGATGAGTTTCTTAAAGCGAGAATGAACCAGTCACTTGCTGTTGATGAAACCCTGGGCCGGATTATACGCTCATGATATAGCAATTTCCTGCCAGGGATTCTAATTATTGACTTTTTGTCTATCATGCTTACTCTACACCTATGGAAAATAACCCTGTAAAAAAGAAAAGTGAACATCCAGTAATTGTTCTTATAATATTTTTACTGCTCCTTATCCCCATACTCATTCTCTTTGGCGGCAAGCCATATACCTGAAACGCTTACCAGCCAAAGCCCCAGGCGGGAGCAGACCAAACCATTCCAACGCCAAAGTAAGTTTTTCATAAACTTCTCTGACGTACATCCCCCGGAGGATAACTATGTTAAATTCCTGCAAGAAATATCTTGATGAAAAACACTTCTGCCCTCACTGCAAAGAGCAACTTTCCTGCTGCAGCACGCCACCTATCCATGTGGGCGACGGTCTAGGCTGGGGTACTGAAGCCTACTTTGTCTGTCTGAATGATGAGTGCCCGCTCTTTAAAAAAGGCTGGGAGCATATCGAGATGCAGTTCGGCCACCGGGCCTCCTACCGCTATATGCTTCTGCCGGGCAATACTGAAGGAACACCCATGATGGTCGGCAGCAAGGATGCATTCAAAGGTTGCGTTATCGACCCGCAAGGGATAAAGCTGCAGGATGAACGCTATGCCAAGGAAAAAGAAGCCGTAGCCAAACTCGATACCTGCGTGGCAGAAAAAAACCTGGAACCGGTCCTTTTTTTAATTCTTGATGAAGCCGCAGACCGCAAAAACCGGGAACGGGCCGCAGACCTTATAACCGAACTCAACGATCTGGCCTGTGTGGATCCCCTGCGCAACCATGAGTTCAGGGACGACAACCTGGCCCATCGGGTAAACCTGGCTATTAAAAAAATTCTGGAAGCTAACTTTAAAAAGGAGTGTCCGGATTGCGCCGAGATAATCAAGGCTCAGGCGAAGAAGTGTCAACACTGCGGGAAGGGGTTTTAATTCAGACTATTTCTTTCGATATTGTTGAGAAAAACTTGATAAAATAAAGACCATCTATTATAAAAAATTCCTTACTATATGGTGAGCGTAGCTCAGCTGGTGGTAGCACCGGGTTGTGGCCTCGGCGGTCGTGGGTTCAAGTCCCATCGCTCACCCCAGAAAATAACAAAGGGATTCAGGTACTTAACTTGAATCCCTTTTCTCTTTTTACTACTTGCCCCATATTCTGCCCCATAAGATTTGCAACAAAAAAG
>JAFDCT010000009.1 GCA_019312695.1 Deltaproteobacteria bacterium
AAGCTTCCCAAGCTTGGGGTCGCGGGTTCGAACCCCGTTGCCCGCTCCACCGAAAACTCTGCGTTCGGCTGTTGACAGGCTTATAGGGCATCCCGCACATGGCGCAGGAAGCCGGGATGAAGCGAAAAGCTCCATCAGACCGGGGATCTTCAGTATTTTTCCGGTCTGATTTTCGCGCTATACAGTTCAGGCTGTTTCCTGCCTGAACGGATGTTTTGAAAGTGGGCTTTATTTGCCCGCTTTTTTTATTTTTTTGGCAAAGGGCCTGATATGGCTGAAACGGTAACTAAAAAAGTTGAAGCACTGGCTATTCCTGTTCTTGAGGAAATCGGGCTGGAGTTGGTTGAGGTACAGTTCCGGCGTGAACAAAGCGGCTGGGTATTACGGCTGGTCATTGACAAGCAGGAAGGTGTGAGTCTTGATGACTGTGCAGCTGTCAGCAGGGAGATCGGGCAACTCCTGGATATTGAGGACTTTATTGATCAGGCTTATAACCTGGAGGTATCTTCACCAGGTCTTAACCGGCCGCTGAAAAGCATGGCTGATTTCCAGCGTTTTACAGGGAGCAAGGCCAAGATAAAAACAATTGAGCCAATTAGCGGAGAACATGTTTTTGTCGGCAGGATACTGCAAGCGTCGGAAGAAACAATTATTGTAGAAGTTGGCCGCAGGGAAGTGACTATCCCTTTTGCACAGGTATCAAAAGCCAGACTTGAAGTTGAATTTTGATGAAGACTGGAAAGTCCCTTAGTCTGTAACAGGGCCAGATAGCATCATTAAGTTATATGAGCAATACCTGTCCGCATCGAGATTTTTGATGCAGACAATTTAGAGAAAACCTTTACATGGCGGACAAATAGCGGTGTCAATCATTTGATGCCGCATTACCGTGGAGTAGGAATTATGTTGTCGGATTTGAAGAGAATAATTGAGCAGATCAGTAGAGACAAAGGCATAGAAAAACACTTGCTTGTTGAGACCATTGAGGAGGCCGTTCGTTCCGCAGCCCGGAAGAAATTCGGAAGTCGCAGGGACATGGAGGTCCAGTACAATGAAGAACTCGGTGAGGTTGAGATTTTTCAGTTCCGGATGGTAGTGGAAAAGGTAGAGGACGAGCAGACCGAAGTATCTCTGGAGGAGGCCAGTTCCCTGGACCCCGGTGTGAAACTGCATGATGAAATCGGGACCAAGATGGAAAATATCTCTGAACTGGGCCGGATCGCTGCCCAATCAGCTAAGCAGGTAATCATCCAGAAAATGAAAGATGCCGAACTTGATGTCATCTACGATATGTACAAAGATCGTAAAGGTGAGATTGTCAACGGTATTGTGCAGAGATTTGAGCGGGGTAATATGATTATCAATCTCGGCCGTACCGATGCCATTTTGCCGCACGGCGAACAGATCCCAAAGAGGTCTTTCCGGCAGGGTGACAGGATCAGGGCCCTGCTGCTTGATGTGCGCCAGAGCGCGAGGGAGCAGCAGCTGGTATTAAGCCGCACCAATAATGATTTTCTGTCGAAACTTTTTGAGATGGAAGTGCCTGAAATTGCAGAAGGTATTGTTAGGGTCATGGGAGTCAGCCGGGAACCGGGCTTTCGGGCCAAGATCGCCGTATCTTCCAGCGAATCGGATGTTGACCCGGTAGGCGCTTGTGTCGGTATGAAAGGTTCACGGGTACAGAATGTCGTCCAGGAATTGCAGGGAGAAAGAATTGATATCGTACCCTGGAGCCCGGATCCGGCCAAATATGTCTCCAGCGCCATGGCACCTGCAGAGGTATCCATGGTTCTGGTCGACGAGGACAAGAAATCTCTTCTGGTGGTTGTTCCCGATGACCAGCTCTCCCTGGCCATTGGACGCCAGGGACAGAATGTGCGGTTGGCCTCAAAATTGATGGGCTGGAACATTGATGTCAAGAGTGAGTCCAGATATGCCAAACTGGAAGAGGAGGGATACAGATCTCTTCTCAACATTGAGGGAATTGATGAAGCTGTGGCAGATATTCTCTATGATGCAGGTTTCAGGGCCGTCAGTGATTTAAAAGGATTAAATATAAAAGAACTGGAAGGCATGGAGGGCATTAAGCCTGAACGGGCGGCAAAACTGGCTGAAGCAATTGAGAATTATATGGAATCTGCAGAGGCTGCTGCACCGGTGACTGAAGCTATTGAAGCTGTGGAAGAATCAGAGCCGGCGGAAATCACAAAAAAATCGGTTGCTGATAAGGTTCGAATATATGAATTGGCCAAGGAGGCAGGTATGAAAAGTACCGACCTGGCTGATAAGCTGATTAAGCTTGGCTATGATATAAAAGGGTATAATTCATCAGTGGATGAAACAACCGCTGCTAAAATCCGTGATGAGGTTTTGGGCAGTTAAGTTTTAAAAATTTTATTGCTATCTGTTAATTCAGACGAGCTGAAGAGAAAACTTATAAGACAAGAATGAAGGCGCAGCCGATGCGGAGCTGTCTGGGATGCCATAAGCGGTTTCCCAAAAAACAGCTTATGAAGTTTGTTTTGCGTAATGGAGTAATAAAACATGACAGCAAAGGAACTGAGCAGGGTCGTTCAGCCTATTGTTGCAATAATAATAAGTGCTTAGATGATTTTGTCAGGCAAGAAAAGAAATTGTCTAGGGCCTTTCGGGTCCGGGAGGATCAAATAAGTACTGAGTTGAAGGACTGGGAGTAAGAAATGAGCAAAATCAGGGTATATGATTTAGCCAAAGAAGCTGGTATGGCAAGTAAGGAGTTAGCCGATAAGCTTATCGATCTTGGCTATACCATAAAGAGCCATAGTTCTACGGTTGACGATGAGGTTGCTGACGAAATCCGCAGAAATGTGCTCGGCACAGTTGAGACTGAAGTTGTTGAGAAGCGGATCAGTACAAAGGGGCGGGCAACAATTATACGAAGACGCTCGCAGACCGTTCGCCGGGTTCCTGAAACACCTCCTCCGGCTGTTGAAGAGGCTGAAGTGCCTGCAGCAGAAAAGAAAGAAGAAAAACCTGCTTCCAAAAAACCGTCTGTAAAACCAGCAAAAAAGAAGGTCACCAAAAAAAAGAAAGAGAAGGTTGCCGCAGAAGCTATCACTGCAGAGAAGCCTGAAGAGGAAGTAGTCGAGCCTGCCGCAGAAGTTCCTGTTGAGGCGAAAGAGCCTGAAGTTGTTTCAGAGCCAGTAGAGGAAAAACCAGCCAAGGAAGCGGAACCGGAAAAGAAAGAAGAAAAACAGCCAATAGCAGAGGAAGCAGA
>JAFDCT010000010.1 GCA_019312695.1 Deltaproteobacteria bacterium
AAAACTTTATCTGTCTCATGTAGTAAGGCAGCAGACAGCACTGAATGGTTACAATATGACTACCAGAATGTCAACGCACAATAATAACAAATAGTTGTGATATGGGTGAAGCGAGTTAGAACTCATTGACTGTTGGCAAGAAAATGAAGATACTATGCAACAGCTTCTCAATAAACACTCCCGGCAATAATAACTTGCGCAACTTATATGAGTTACTTATAAGTACTATAACTAATTGATAAAGACACAGAAATCTGGATTGTTATGCAGAGGTTACTGGTTTTCAGGGTGAATTGTAATTGTCCTGAAAAGGCGATTTGTTAAAATTAATTAATAATTATAACCAGTTGGCAGTGATTATGCCTGCTTTCCTTTTTTAAATTACAGGTGATGTTGAATGTGTGTTGCAATACCATCGAAGATTATCAGTAAAGAGGGCTTATTGGCCACCATAGAAGTATATGGGGCCAGGCGCCAGGTTAATCTTATGCTGCTGCCCGAGGAGGCAGAAATCGGGGATTATGTCCTCGTTCATGCCGGCTTCGCTATTCAGAAGGTGGATGTTGAAGCTGGAAAAGAATCATTGAAGCTTTTTGATGAAGTTTTAAAATCAATGGGGGTTGATCCTGACAATGCATGAGGCTTCCATTGCCATCAGCCTGCTTGAAACGGTTTCAGGCCTCTGCTGTCAGGAGGGATTCAGCTCCATTGAGACAGTCCGCTTAAAAGTCGGTAAAGCGGCTGGAATATTGCCTGATGCCCTTCTTTTTGCATTTGATGTGGCAAAGACGGGTACTGTTGCCAGCCAGGCTGAGCTTATCATTGAATATGTGGCGATTGGCGGTTCTTGCAATGACTGCGGTTCACAATTCGATTCAGAAGAGCGCTATATTTTTGCCTGTCCAGACTGCCACTCTACCGCAATAAAAATTACACGGGGCAATGAATTGCAGATCGTCGACATGGAGGTGAACTGAGGAGCAGTTTTGTATCAGGCTGCCGTCCAAACCTGATATCTCCATGAATTGTAAAAAAATTATAAGAGGGAAATTCAAATGATACGTACGTTCCATCCTGTAATAACTTGCTTTTGGGTAATGGTTGCCATCTGTCTGCCATTTTCTGCAGCTGCTGACGTTGACTGGGAGGTATCACAGGCAATTCAACTTGATGCGACTCCTATTGATGTTGCCCATACTCCAAATGATGATCTGACATTTATTCTGACAGATCAGGCACAGGTTTTAATCTATTCGGTTGACGGCAAAAAGGTGGGCACCGTGCCGGTAGATCCTTCTATCACAGATATTGCTGTTTCACCCAAGGGCGAGGAGCTTTATCTCATAAACGGCAAACGTAAAACTCTGCAGACCATTGCCATAAATTTTATAGTAGATATTAATGTTGCGGATTCCCCGTTCCTGGGGCCGGCAGGAGCCAAAGTTGCAGTGGTGGTATTCAGTGACTTCCAATGACCTTACTGCGGCAAAATGATGCCGCTTTTCGAGCAGGTGCTCGATACATATCCCGAAAGTGTCAAGGTCGTTTTCAAACATTACCCTCTGTCTTTCCACAAACAGGCAATGCCTGCGGCTCTTGCCTCGATGGCGGCGGCCGAACAGGGAAGATTCTGGGAGTATCATGATGAACTTTTTCTGAACCAGGAAAGGCTTAATGGTAAAACGTTTCTTGAAATAGCACAAAATCTGGGGCTTGACCTTGACCGGTTTTCTCTTGATATGATGCGGCCATCGCTGCGCAAGAAAATTGAACAGGATGTTGCTGATGCCAACAGGGTAAAGGTTACAGGCACCCCGGCCATATTTGTCAACGGCAGGCAGCTTAAAAAAAGGAATTTTGCATCCATAAGCAATCTTATAGATGCAGAACTCCTGAAAAAGGAACAATAAAGCGAAAGGGAAAAAATGAGACCAGTACACCTATGCCGGAAGTAAAACTAACATTTGACGATAATAACTTAACCAGGCTGCTGTATGGTGACCTGAACAAGAATCTTAATACCATTGAAAAATCTATAGGTGTTTCCCTGAAAACCAGAGGGAATGAACTGGCAATTGAGGGATTGGAGCATGAAGTCGAATTGGCTGCAATTGCTCTTCAACAGTTATACGAACTGTTGAAGACCGGTTACCCGGTGTATCCTTCAGATGTTGCTTACGGGCTCAGGATTCTTGAACGCTCGGCAAAGGCAAACCTGAAAGAAATATTTCTGGACCGGGTCTATATTACGGCAAACCAGAGAGTGGTATCCCCCAAAAGCATCAACCAGAAAAAGTATATTGATTCCATCAGGAATAATGACATTGTCTTTGGGGTCGGTCCGGCCGGGACAGGCAAGACCTATTTAGCAGTGGCAATGGCCATTTCAGCCTTAGCCAGCAGCCAGGTTAAAAATATTATTCTTACCAGACCTGCAGTTGAAGCAGGAGAAAAACTGGGTTTTCTACCCGGTGACATGGCTCAGAAGGTGGATCCCTATCTGCGGCCGCTTTATGATGCCCTGAACGATATGCTGGGAAGGGAAAAGGTCAGTGAGTATATTGAAAGGGGAATAGTGGAGATTGCACCTCTGGCTTTTATGCGCGGTCGCACACTGAACAGTGCTTTTGTTATTCTGGATGAAGCCCAGAATACGTCGCATGAACAGATGAAGATGTTCCTGACAAGGCTCGGTTTTGATTCTAAAGCTGTTATAACAGGGGATATTACCCAGATAGACCTGCCGGAAGGAAAGCAGTCAGGTCTGGTTGAAGCCGTACGTATCCTGAAAAGCATCAAGGGTATAGGCTTTTGTACCTTTACAGATGTGGATGTTGTCCGCCATCATTTAGTCCAGAAGATTATCCGGGCCTATGCCAAGAAAGAAAAAAAAATTGCCGATAAACAATTCAGAACAAAAAAAACAAAATGAGTCAGTGATGTTTTTTCTATTTGGTGCAGATTTGCTGCAGCTTTTGCTGACCGCATAATTTTTTTAGATTTTCTATGCCGGTTCTTCTCAGGAATGATGTATGCCGATCCTTCCCCCGCTTCAGCGAGTTGCTGCTTCGCCGGGCTGCTGAATATCTCCTGATTTTGACCGGACACCCTGATACAGAATTAAGCATCCTTCTTGTGGATGATGATCAGATAGCTGAATTAAACAGATCCTGGCGCCAGAAAAGCGGGCCGACCAATGTTCTGTCATTTTCATTGACAGAAGGGGAGGATTTTGCGCTGGCCTTTAATCTACTCGGAGATATTGTTATTTCTGTAGACACTGCAGCCCGGGAAGCAAAGCAAGAGGGGGTCTCTTTGCATGCCCGCCTGCAAGCACTACTTGTGCATGGTTTTCTGCACCTGATAGGCTATGATCATGAAAAGTCAAAATCTGAAGCAGTGCGAATGCTTATAAAGGAAAAGGAACTTTTGCAGCAACTGACCAACAAAAGGAGAGAAAAAATGATAAAACTCGCAGTAAATGTCGATCATGTCGCAACGCTGCGCGAGGCCCGGGGCATCAACGAGCCCGATCCTGTCCTTGCCGCCGGTATTTGTGAATTGGCCGGTGCCGAGGGTATTGTGGTTCATTTACGTGAAGACCGCAGGCATATACAGGATAGGGATGTCAGATTACTGCGCCAGACGCTGAAAACCAAGCTCAATCTGGAAATGGGCGCTGCAGAGGAAATTATCGAATTTGCCCTTGCCCTTCAACCGGA
This sequence comes from Deltaproteobacteria bacterium, assembly GCA_019312695.1. Classification (GTDB taxonomy): domain Bacteria; phylum Desulfobacterota; class Desulfobulbia; order Desulfobulbales; family BM004; genus BM004. The sequence continues at coordinate 3,723 of JAFDCT010000010.1, forward strand.
TATGGTGACACTTGTACCTGAAAAAAGAAAGGAGTTGACCACCGAAGGCGGTTTAAATGTGGCAGGCCAGAAAAAGAAGCTCAAAGCTGTAATTGGCAGAATGAGAGATGCCGGTATTCCGGTGAGTTTGTTTATAGATGCCGATTCCCGGCAGATAGAAGCGGCAAAAAATGTTGAAGCCACTTATGTGGAAATCCATACCGGCAGGTATGCTGATGCACGAAGCGAAGATGAGAGAAACCGGGAATTTGACCTGATAGCTGCCGCTGCTGAAGAGGCCTATGAAGCAGGTTTGCGTGTGAATGCCGGTCATGGTCTCAATTATGTCAATACAGCCCGGATTGCAGCCCTGGGCTCCATAGAAGAACTCAGTATCGGGCATGCCATCATGGCCAGGGCTATTTTTGTCGGATTGGACCAGGCAGTCAGGGAAATGCTCGGGCTTATGCTCTGATTTGACTTTTATCTGGCAGGAGAATCAACAATTTAATGTTGGCTCAAGGTTATAATGAAGGCAGAGCCCTTACCTGCTTCACTCTCAACAGTAATAGTGCCGTTATGCTGTTCAATGATGTTTTTTGCGATGGCAAGACCTAGGCCTGTGCCCCGGTTCTTGTCTGTATAAAACGGCGTAAATATCATGGTCAGCTTTTCCTCACCTATCCCGATTCCTGTATCTTCTATCTTAATGACAACTTTTTTCTTTTCTTTAGCAGCTAAAAAAGTGCTTACCGTAATTACCCCCCCATCCGGCATAGCTTGTACCGCATTGATAAAGAGATTGAGAAAGGCCCGGTAAAACAGGTTTTGATCAATGTCCATCGGCAACAGATCAGCAGCCAAATGATTTTCAACGGTGATTTTGTTTTTGCTTAATTCAGGCTGCATGAATTCCTCTACCTTTACGAGTAGATCATTGATGAGCACTTTGCTATATTGCGGCACCTGGGGCCTGGCAAAATCCAGGAATTCCCGCACAATATCATCAAGTCTGCTTGTTTCAGTTATGATGATTTCAGCAAGATGTTTGCTGCCGGGGGCCTGTTCCTGTAGGCGTTTATTCAGGATTTCTGCCGTGCTGTGGACAATACCAAGAGGATTTTTAATTTCATGTGAAACTGAGGCAACCATTTCGCCCAGGCTTGCCAGACGTTCAGCCTGATTAAGTTTATCTTCAAGGCGCCGACGCTCCTGGGCCCGTGCTTCATTGATCTGGTCGGCCTTGGTTACAATTTGCATGAGAATAAAGAAAAGAGTCCCCATTATCAGGATGGAAATAACTATAATACTGAGCTGCAGCCTGAGTATTGCCTCTATGTCATCTGAGAGGTCCTGGACAACCTTGGTCACCCCCATGATATCATCGGTCCGTTCACTTAGGGGATTTTCACGGCGGAAAGGAATGTAGGTTAAAAGCTTGCTTGAAATGGGATCTGAGCCTGGCAGCAGGTTCAAAAGAGAGGCAGACGACATGAGCCGTGATGTATTGAAGCCGTTAAGGGCCCTTTCATATTCCTTGCCGCCCTCATCGCGCACTCCTACCTCTTCTGCTTTGGTGCTGTAAGAAATAATATTTTCCTCTGAATCAAAAATAGTCACCGAATCAACATTCAAACCTTCAGTTGTATTGCGGACAACAGTGTCAAGCCTCTTGAACTGTGTGGGGTTTCTGAGCGCGATTTCGCCATACCGCAACACTGTTGGTAAAACAAACTGTAAAAAAACCTGCCGGTTTACGTGTTCAGCAAGGAGAAGCGAGTAAGATTCGCTCCGTTCGAGCATGACCTTTTTAGCATAGTTGGAAATAACCCATGAGAGGACCAAGGTCGTTATGAGTACAAGTCCAAGGCCGGTGAAGGAAAAAAATTTTACCAACCGGAATGGCCGTAATGAATCAATTTTAGATTGTTGAGTGCGGACTGGCATTCAGCAGACTCCACAGCGTTTACATTTGGATGTATCACAGGGGCTTGTTTTTCTTCCCTGCAGGGCTTTCTGGTATTCTGACCAGAGATATTTTCGTTCTATCCCATGATCAATTATTTCCCAGGGAAAAGGTTCAGTTTCACCCCTCTGGCGTAAAGCATAATATCCCGGTGTAACATTTTCTTTTTTGAGGGCCTGCTTCCAGGAGCAGTTGTTGTTTACCATGGTCAGCAAAACATGGCCCACCCTGCGGTCACCTCTGGAGAGTACCGCTTGAAAAAAGGCGCTTTCCGGATTTTCAGCCTTGAAACGGATATTGGGTTCAGGTGCCATTTTTTTCCGTAGAAATTTCAGTTTCTGTTTTAAAAGCCTTACTTCTTCCATGGGGTGGAACTGAAAAGGTGTCCATGGTTTTGGAATAAAACAGTTTATGCTCAGCGTCAAGTTGCTGAGCCTGCCTCTGCTGCGGCCAACAGCCAGGATTTTGTTCTTCACTTTCATGATTAAAGCTACCATTTCATCAAGATCTGCCTGTTTTTCTGTTGGCAAACCGATCATAAAGTAAAGTTTCAGGTTCCGTATCCCTTTTCGTGCAAGGATATCTGCTGCCGTAAGCACATTATCCTCTGTTATACCTTTGTTAATAACCTGGCGCAAGCGTTCAGAGCCGCCATCCGGCGCAATTGCAACACTTTTCAGGTTGCTGTTGCCCAGCAGATTGACAAGCGAAGAATTTATGATATCAGCCCGTAAGGACGAAAAAGAGAGGGCACAAGAGTGGTTGCTCAGGAAATCAGCGATTTCAGCCATGTCCTCTGTGCCTATCATTTCCATGCCAAGAAGACCGACTCGTGAGCTACCTCGGGGTCTTGAATCAATGGCATTAATTATTGATTCGGCCTGCCATAAACGGGGGGGGCGATAGATAAAACCTGCAGCGCAGAATCGGCAACCCCGACTGCAGCCCCGGCCCAATTCAGTCATAAAGAGATTTGAAAACTCTGCCTGTGGGCTCAGGATTGTCGAGTGGGCTGCAGTACTTCCAGGTGAATCCATGGTTAATTTATTTATGCGATGCGGCAGCTTTTTATCGTGATCACGTGGCCGGATGGAGGCAAAGTTCCCTTCAGGGTCGTAAGTGACCGTGTAAAGCCCCGGAGCATAACAGCCGGGTAAGGTTGTCATGATTTCTTGGAGCAATTTTTCTTTGTCTTTATCATGTATTCCCCTGATTAAATATTCTGAAAGTCGGTCCAATATGGGTTCTGCCTCGCCGATGATAAAGAGATCAACAAAAGGGGCCAGGGGCTCTGGATTCATGAATGTAGCAACACCACCGGCAACAACCAGGGGTTGGCCCCCCGCAGCTTTCGTTCTGATTAACCCGCTGTCAGCAGTTCTGGTCGAGGCGAGGGAGGGGATACCTGACATTTTCAGCAACATAATAAGGTGCTGGTAGTCCTGTTCAAAGCTGACTGAGAAAAAAAGCAGAGGGAAATCAGCAAGCGGCCTTCCGGATTCAAAGGATAAAACTTTATGGCCATATTTCGGGAAGAATACTCTTTCAGCTACTATGGAATCATTCTGATTCAGAAGACGATAGACAAGTTGATAGCCAAGATTTGACATGCCGAGGGCATACTTGTTGGGATAGATGAGAGCAATTGGAACCCGGCCTTTCCATTTTTTCTTTATCACTCCCTTTTCAAGGAATAAAAGTTCCCTGTTGCTGGCGGCATCGGCAGTCAGTTTCGAATTAGGCCTCATATATCAATAAAATTTTTTTGTCAGAAGGGATGTTCTTATAGCTGTGTAAATATTTGCTGTGAACCAAAAGGGGCAGTGGTTGCTGACCAGCTTGATAAAATCAAAAAGCCATTGGCAGGAAGCTGTCGATTGCACGTTTTCACGGTTGGATAAAATTTTCAAAGATGAAATTTTGTGTCTCATAAAGAAACACTAGAGATACAGAATAAAGACATCATCTACCTTGGCAAAAAAATATGTCAGATCCTACCCCAATAATTGGATAGAAAATATTAACCGTTTTGGGGGATAAAACAATATAATATTTAAGCAGCGCTTTGTCCTGGTTTCAGTCTGCCGCCTGCCTAAGATATGTCGGTGTTTCAAGTTCAGCCTCATCAAGGGATTTGGGGAAGGGCAGTGACTGCTTCCTGACAAATCCTGGATTAGAGCGGTTAAATTCTTTGTTTGACTTTGCGGCACCATTGTCTGTGGGAATTATAGCATCTTTACTCGTTTCAAAATCCCTTTCTTGGGCCTGGGTTTTGTTGGCCACAGCCTGAATGGGTCTTTTGATTGTCTCTGCTTCATGAATGCCGTTTACTCCGGTAGCAATTACCGTTACCCGCATTTCGTCCTTGAGACTGTCATCAAATAGTGCACCGACAATAATATTCGCATCTTCATGGGCTTTTTGTGATATAAGGCTCGATGCCTCCATGAACTCATTCATGGTGAGAGTATCTTCGGATGCGGAAATATTGATGAGAACGCCTCTGGCACCGTCAATCCCCACATCCTGCAATAGAGGATTGTCAATTGCACGTCTGGCAGCTTCTTTGGCACGATTTTCACCAACACCGACTCCGGCTCCCATAAGGGCAGGGCCTACTTCTTTCATAACTGCCTTAAGATCGGCAAAGTCGACATTCATATGGCCGGGAAGATTTATCAGGTCAGTGATCCCTTTGACAGCCTGCAAAAGAACCTCATCAGCTTTTTTCATCATGTCCATCAGCTTGCTGCCTTTCTGCATGATTGTAAGAAGGCGGTCATTGGGAATGGTGATAATGGTATCCACATGTTTTTTCAGCTCCTTCCATCCCTCTTCAGCCTTTTTCATCCTGGCCTTGGCCTCAAAAAAGAAAGGCTTGGTGACAACAGCTACGGTAAGAGCCCCGATCTCCTTGCTGAGCTTTGCAATTACCGGTGCTCCCCCGGTTCCGGTACCGCCTCCAAGGCCTGCAGTAATAAATACCATATCGGCACCCTTGATAACTTCACGTATCTCTTCCAGGCTTTCGAAAGCTGCTTCCTTGCCGCGTTCCGGGTCAGCCCCGGCTCCGAGGCCTTTTGTTATTCCGGGCCCCAGCTGCAAACACACATCTGCCTTGGAGTTTTCCAAGGCCTGCATGTCCGTATTGGCTGCTATGAATTCAATACCCCGGAGATTGTTTTCCACCATAGTATTAACGGCGTTTCCCCCACCGCCACCGATACCGATAACTCTTATCCTGGCCAAGGTTTCTTCTGCCATCCGAAATTCCATCTT
>JAFDCT010000011.1 GCA_019312695.1 Deltaproteobacteria bacterium
AAAGAAATTGACCTTTGGTCAGCCAGCATTTCTCTGGGAGCAAATATCAGGGGAGGCAACACTGAGACAACCGATCTGAATTTACAGGCAAATGCGAAACGCCGGACAGCGTCTTCTCGTCTGATATTAGACTACTTCGGTAATTACAGTGAAGCGGAGGGCATCGAAACTTCAAATAACCACCGGCTAACAGGTTACCGTGATTCTTTTATTTCGAAAAAGTTTTTCTGGCGCCAACTGTTAGGTGAATACTATCGTGATAAATTCAAAAATATCGACCACCAGTTATCACTTTCAACCAGTTTAGGTTATCGCATCATTAAAACATCTAAAACAGAATGGGATATATCAGCGGGACTTGGTGGCAGATATACAAAATTTGTTTCAGTAGAACCTGGGCAAAGTAGTGACAGTATATCACCTGCGCTAGGTTTCGGCACAATGTACGATACAGAATTAAATAAATGGATGGATTTTCTTGTGGATTACAGTTTCCAAATCGTAAATGAAGAATCTGGCAGGTATACCCATCATTTTATCACTACACTGTCAACCGATTTAATTAGTGATATGGATCTTGATATATCATTTGTCTGGGACCGAATACAGAAGCCACAAACGAATTCTGATGGCACTATTCCCAAAAAAGATGATTACCAGTTAATTTTGGGTTTCAGCTACGATATTTAAAGTAGATCATTCTCAGAGAGAGGATATTATATTGCCGGATAATCTGCTATTTTCAATGACTCCACTTATTAATGATTCCCAAAATATGAAGATGTCTATTGGATATTTTGAATCAGATTTTGTCTGACAAGACCACAGATTGTGACAAGAAATCTAAACTTCTTGTTACCCTCCACCCAATCAGATTGTAGAAGTTGTTTAGTTTATCCCAGTTGATTATTGTTTATATTAGAACTCTTAAATATCAATAGGATTGAACTCAAAGGAAATATGCTACTGACGGAAAACCGCTGTGGGCTGAGGATCATATGTTTCATTATGAAAAAAACAAAGTACTTATTGTTTATTTTTTTAACATGTATGTTGTTGGTTAATATTACGCCTTCCGTTTTAAATGGTGCTATAACTCATGTGTTAACAGTTTTGCTCTTAAGTGATGATTTTCCAGCCGTCGAACCGAATGCCGTAGTTCTCAATACCTTACTAATCAGGCCATGGGGGCTAACATTTCTTCCTGATAACCGGATATTAATAACGGAGAAAGGTGGAGGCAATGGTTTCCCTCAATGGAAGGGAAATGTATTTATAGGCGCGTTGGCTGGAAAAGCTCTCTGGCGGCTGCAATTAAATGAAAATACTGAAGTCACGCGTGAACAGTTATTCTCTGAGCTCAACGAACGCATTCGTGATGTAGAGCAAGGTCCGGACGGTTTTGGATTTATTTGCTTACTGATAGTGGCAAGCTTATTCAAATACGGGATTGAATAGGGAGTTGCAGAAATTAATTTAAAGGTAACAGGGGAAGAATCGATAAAAAAGATAAAAGAAACCATGGCATAAATAGCCTTTGATGTTTCCATTACACATCATAACTTTCTAAAATACTAAAAAATAGTTTTTATTGTGACAAGACATGTTAAATCAGAAAAATAAAGTGAGATTCCCATGAAGAAACTGGCTTTGTTGTTTGTTCTACTGTTTTTGGTGGCCTGTACCAAACATGCTCGGTTATATCCTGTTAATGACCTGGCTGCGACTACTGGTGTGCTTAAAGCCAAGTATAGTGATTCAGGAACAGGTTATGGTGAAATGACAATTGTCATGCCAGATGGTGAAACTCTCAGCGGTGAATATACAACCGGTCGTGCCATTAATCTTAATTTTGGTAGTCTCCTCTCAAACGTTTATGGAACTGAAGGAGGTGCTTTCGGTACTGGCACATCGACTGTCTTAAGATTACAAGGTACTAACCCAGGCATTGCCAATCTCTATGGTGACAGGGGTAGTATGATGCAATGTGAATACTTTGTAGGCAACCGAGCTGGAAAAGGTCGTGGCGCTTGTAAAAAAAATGATGGTTCCCTTTACCGCTTACAGTTTTAATACTTACGGACACTCTGATTACCGCAAGAATTGAAAAATAGTTCATCAATTCGCTGAAAATTGAAAAAAGTCTGTAAATCTTTATGTTTCAGTTTTATGTTTTTGCTGCCTTGCGGCAGTTTTTTATTGGTTTTCCCGTCATAGGACGGATTACTCCATTAAATTGGACTAAATAACAACTTTTTCCGCACTTTAAAGACATTATAGAGACCAAACATTAAATGGAGTTGACCGATATTTTTTACAAGTCCTCGGTAACGGGTGATCCTGTTATGAAATAAGCGGAGGAGTTTGGAGTTAAGTTGACCTGTGGTTATTGGAACAAGAACTAAGGCCCATTCTGATCAAATAAGGGGCCTTTTCTCTGTGCCCTCAGTACTTCTCACCGTCCGGGACGGCCATGGGTTATGTTATCGGGAGGAAATCACCTGCAGGCCCACCTGGATGACCTCGCCCTTATTCATCTTATAGGCCAAAAACGGCTCCACGCCTGCCATCAGGCTGACGATAACATATACCAGGTCGGGGTCATAAGCCAGGCGGATGTCTTCCATGGAAGGCCTGGCCGGAGTATCGGGATGGGTGTGGTACACCGCAGCAACTTGCAGGCCCGCTTCCCGAATCTGGCGAATAGTTGCAAATTGTTCAGCCGGGTCCATGGAGTAGTGATCCGGAGCGGCATCCATGTTGGTCAACTCAAAATGACGACTCACTATCCCTTCTTTGGCAGCCAGATAGCCGCAAGCCTCATTGGGCTCCTCACGTCGGCCGTGCGCCTGTATGGCTTTTAGGATTTTTTGTTCAATCTGCAAAACCATTTTTGAATCGATCCTCCAAGATAGTATGCAATCTAATTCATCAGGAAGGGCTGCCGGAAGCGCTTTCATCGGCCTGGTTAATCTCGGCAAACATCTCATCCAGGTGGGTACGGGCGAATTCCATGAAAGGCTCCATGGTCAGGGCAATCTTGAAGTTCTTAATCGCCTCACGCGTACGGCCGAGCTTACGGAGGTTGACCCCCAGGTTGGCGTAATCAATGGCATTGGAAGGATCCACCTCTATAGCACAGGTAAAGGCATTTACCGCTGACTCGTAGTCCTCAAGCTTGTAAAAGCAGAACCCGAGCAAGTTGTGCAGGTCCTCCCGGTCATCATCCGCCTCGACACCGAGGCGCAGCACTTTGATTGCTTCTTCATACGCACCCATGTCTTTTAGGGCCTCGCCCATGAAGGCATAGATGTAAGGGATATCATCTTCCTCGGGGTTCAACTCTAGGGCCCGCCTGAAGTGGTGTATGGCTTCATCAAAGCGATTTGAATACGCCTTTTTCTTGGCCAGGTAAAATTCAATAAAATAGGAATCTGGGATGATTTTATCCATTTTCTCAAGCTGTTTAATCTGTGCTACAGGGTCGTTGATCAGCTCATGGGCAAGTTTGGCGGCGAACAGCCCGGCATTTCTGCTCTCGGATCGCTCTCGGAAATGGGCACCCGGTATAATGGTGTAGATCGCCGGAATCTCCAGATCAGGATGGGTCGTATTGATGATAAACACCTCCCAGCCAAGTTTAGCAAGGCTATCCAGGCAGCGGTCAATCTCCACTTTCATGTTGTTGTCGCTGAGATCCGGAAGATCATTCAGACTGACGGTGCGACCGGGATTGATAATGTAATCGACCTCCTCCAGGGAAAGAGGCTTGGGCAGGCCGCTGGCCTCATAATTACACTTTGTATGGAAATCCCCGGCTAACTGGGCTACTTCCGTAAGTGCCCGGATCAGAGCCTTGTTCGGCTCAGGAGTGGTGCCGGCGGTGTAAACGATCTCACTGGTCTCCGGGAAAGTTGAAGGGTCCATAGCCAGGGCGCCCACTGTGGGAATGCCGGTGTCCAGGGTGAAATCGTTGAGATAAACCTGAATTCCATGGCGGTTGAACTTCTTCAGCAGTTCAACTGCCACAGGGTCGGTGATGGAACCGGGATCGATCAGTGGGACCTTGATCCGCTTGCGGGTTATTTCAGCACACACATGGCGCTCAACGATCTCAGCAAGTCCCTGCAGGATCGCCTCTTCATATGTGTTGCCGGCAGAAG
>JAFDCT010000012.1 GCA_019312695.1 Deltaproteobacteria bacterium
CATGAAAATACAGACTCCTGTTATCAGCCAGGTAGCAGGAACTGTTGTGGAAATCCATGCGAAAGTAGGCGATGCTTTGAAGACAGGTGATAAAATCCTTAAGATTATTACTGAGGTAAAATAACTCCAAGCATATTAAGCTTTTTACCAGCCAACACTGAAAAACCGGAACCGCTTTGCAGGGGTTACGGTTTTTTTATACCCAGCCCGAAGGTTTTATGCTGATCGCAGTAAATTGCAAACATCGCAGGATCTTCTCTAGTCGTCAGTCTTCTTACTTTACCTCAACGACACTGTTCTCAGTACAATAAGGATTGGTTACACGGTTGTCATTTTCAGGATCACACCACCACTGACCGTCAACAACAAACTGGTATTCGTATCTGCCGGATTTTAGTCTCACCTTTTTCTTCCAGATATCACCCTTAAACTTTCTGAGTTTGTAGTCTTTGGCATCGGATTCCCAGCCGTTGAAGTCTCCTGCCAGATAGACTTCAGTTGCATCCGGCGCATACAGGGAAAACTCTGTTGAGGGAATGGGCTTTTTCTTTGCTTTTTTTGCAACACCTGTTGCTTTCTTGACAACTTTCTTCTTCGTTTTGGCTAAATTCTTTGCCTGTGTTGCCATAGTTTATATTCCTCCAGCAAACAAAAATTTGAACGAGCAGCCTAGGCACATTTCAAGAAACATTTCTCACTTCTTCATATTGAAAAAATGAAAGAGATTGTCAATAAAAAAACTTTTTAAAAACCACTTTAACTCTATATTAATTTTCAGCCGACAAGTTGGACAACAGCCATAACTTTTCATGAAAATGTCAATCGATTAAAACCGCCTTTTTCATACCAGGGCCGACTGGCAGCAAAGCCATCCATTTCAATGATCATAACTTCAAGCACCAGATAAACTTTGGTGCCTTTACGCACACAGGCAGTCAGGGTATCACCATGATGTCCCATGGCGGCATGCAGGTGAATTCTGGGTTCATTGTCAGCCCAGAAAACACTTCCGGTTCCCAGGACTTCTCTGGCTCCGCGTACTTCTCGCCAGACTGGATCCGGCGGCATGATCGGTTCCCGGGGACCTGTCACCACATCTGCCTCCCGCAACCCTCCTATGATATGAAACCATCCGTTGCGGATATTTTCCTTTTTAATTAGCCCAATGAGTTCTTCCAGAAATAAATCGCCCTCATCAAAGCGAACGCTGAAAACTCTTTTAATCGTTCCTTTTCTGTATTCCATAACTCTAACCCTGTTTTTGTGAGAACTGTGCTTTTTCCATGGCAGCCTTCATGATACGAAACAACTCCCGGCTGTATTTCCGGTTACGGGTTCTGGCAAATTGCATGGCTGTATTTTTTAACATATTCTGATCAACTTCGGGGAACTCAGAAATAATGACGCTTATGGCTGCACTGCCGTCTGAGAAATTTACCGGTTCATTTTCATTCACATAACCGCCGAAATGTTTTTGCTCATCATAATATTGCACAACCTCATCCAGAAGCAGGTTCCGCAAACGTTCCAGTTCATGAAAACCATGTTTTTCTTTCAGCATGGAACCTTTTTTTCGGGCCAGAAAATCATAGAGTTCTTCAACCGGTTTATCACGGAGAAGTTTTGTGGCATACTTGAGCTGCCGTTTTCTGGCTCCACCTTTAAGGTCTTGGGCAGCGGTAATCTCATCCCGAATTTCCGGATCACACGGCAAAGTATTTATTTCAGCCGGGGTTAGCGCTGCAAGCTCGATTACCAGCTGCTCAATACCCTTTGCTCTTCGTTTTTTTTCTGATTTGCTCAGTTGCTGATCCATTCAAAATTACTGTAAGTTTTTTTCTTCGATCATTTTTACTTTTTTATATGAACAGTTTCGTTAAAGTTATATACTATTTTCTATCTTCGATAAATATTTAACATTCTTATTCTCTTTGTTTTTTGACTCAAGGGTATTATTCCGTTAATTTAGCGAGGTGTTGCACATGATACAGACACAGTCTTTCAGCATCAATCAACCAACGAAAATTTTATTTGGCGCAGATAGTGTAAAACAATTAAGTGACCTGGTAGCAGAACTTGGCGGCAGCCGGGTTTTTCTGGTTGCCGACCCCGGCCTGAAACATGCTGGAATTATCAGCCATGTTTCCGCAATACTTGATACAGCAAAGATTCCCTATACGTTATATGACAAGGTAACACCTGAGCCGGGCCTCAAGCTTGCAGACCAGGGATTAAAACTGGCGAAAAAGAATAAGGCGAATTGTGTCGTAGGTGTTGGCGGCGGCTCAGCACTGGACATAGCCAAAGCGATCAGTATCCTGCTGACAAATGACGGCAAAGCAGAAGATTACCTGGGCCTGGGCAAGATCAAACTTAAGGGTGTTCCTAAAATCATGATCCCGACAACTGCAGGCACCGGCGCTGAGGTTACCTTTACCGCGGTCTTTGTCAACGAAAAAACCAATTCCAAAGGCGGAATGAATGGCGATCCCCTCTATCCCGATGCAGCAATACTTGATCCGAAACTTACCTTAAGCCTCCCTTCCCATGTTACAGCAGCTACAGGTATTGATGCATTTACCCATGCTCTGGAGGCCTTTGTCTCCACTCAGGCTCATGCCATATCGGATATGTATGCTCTTGAGGCAATAGACCTGATCAGCAATAATCTCAGGCTTGCCTATGCAAACCCTGCAAACCTTGAAGCACGCTCCGCCATGCTGCTGGGAAGTCTCCTTGGGGGAAAAGCACTTGCAACTGCAGGAGTTGGCCTGGTTCATGCCATGGCATATCCTCTGGGCGGTATGTTCAATACAGCCCACGGACTGGCTAATGCTGTCCTGCTGCCCTATGTTGTTGAATATAACATTATTGGCTGCCCGGACAAATATGCTGCGATTGCCCAAATAATGGGATATGAAACGGAAGGATTACCGCTGCGCGAAGCAGCGCAACTAGCTGTCGAGGCAATTCATCAGCTTAATGCAGATGTGGGTATACCAAACAGCCTGGGAGCCCTCAATATACCCACAGATAGAATTCCGGAAATGGCCAGAATAGCGCTCACGGTTACAAGGCCGGTTGAAAACAATCCCAGGAAACCGACGGAAGAAGATGTGATAGCAGTTTATGAAGCAGCTTTTAACGGGTCTTTTTGAAGCTCACTGTAGAAGCTTCACAACTTTGTCCCAGATCATTTCTGCACATTCCTCTTTAGAAAGAAGCGGCAGCTTATCCAGCTGATAATCGCGGTCTATCAGGCTCACCTGATTTGTATCAGTGCCGAAACCGGTATTTTTACCAATGATATCGTTTATGACGATCAGGTCGAGGTTCTTTTCCTTCAACTTTCGTCGGCCCTCCGCAATATGCTCCGTGCTTTCGGCAGCAAAACCGACAAGCAGTGGCCGGTTGGCCTTTTTTTTCTTATCACCGAGTTTTTTTAAAATATCAGGATTAGGCACCAGTTCAAATTCGATTGACTTGTTACTCTTTTTTACTTTCTGTTTCATTGTCTTTCCGGGACGATAATCGGAAACAGCTGCTGCCATGACTACTATATCTGCACTTTTGTACTGTGCCATCATCCCCTTGTGCATCTCTTCCCCGCTCATAACGTTAATCACTTCCACTTCGGGTGGGGGTTCGATTGCACTGGGGCCGCTTACTAAAATAACTCTTGCTCCTCTGCGCCTGGCAACTCTTGCCAATGCGTATCCCATTTTGCCGGACGAGCGGTTGCTCAGAAGCCTGGCAGGATCAAAAGACTCCCAGGTGGGGCCGGCAGAAATTACTATCGTCTGCCCCTCAAGGTCCTGAACTGCTAAAATCGATAATATTTTCTCACGCGCTATCTGCCAGTCAATCAGCCTGCCAATTCCTTCATCACCGCAGGCAAGTTTTCCTTGTCCTGGTTCAATGACTTCATAGCCGTATTCCAGCAACTTGGCGATATTCGCCTGGGTAGCCACATGACAGTACATATTACTGTTCATGGCCGGGAATAACAGGACCTTGCAATTACTTGCCAGGACAAGTGTGGAAAGCAGGTCATCAGCAAAGCCATGAGCCAGTTTTGCAAGAGTTTGCGCAGTGGCAGGGGCGATTACAACCAGATCGCTTTCTTTGGCAAGGCTTATATGTGTCATATCTTCACCCGCATCCTTTTCAAACATACCGGTATAAACTCTTCTGCCTGAAAGAGATGCAAAGGTCAGACCGGAAACAAAACGAGTCGCAGCGTCGGTCATGACAACAGTTACTTCAGCCTCAGCCTTGGCAAGCTCCCTCACCCACTCTGCTGCCTTGTATGCAGCAATGCTGCCGCTTATGCCAAATAAAATTTTTTTCCCTGCCAACAATGTTTTCATAAATAGCCTGTCATTTTTATTTTTCTGTTCATCGTACCTGCAATTTATCCGCACCATAAAAACTGAGCGCACAGGCAGATGTTGCCCATGTGATAAATGATATTATTGGGCCCTGTTATTACCCGCAAGACATTGACGTTTGTATTATATACGTTTCAAGAGCAGTTCAGATATCTCTTTTCGCCTGGATTCCTGGTTATGATGCAGGGGATATCCAAGGGCAATTACTGCCATAAGATCAAAATTATCGGAAAGCCCGAGAATATTGTTTACTTCATCTTTATTTTTCAGTATCTGCCCCAGCCAGACTGCACCCAGTTCCAAGGCTTCGGCCGCAAGAAGCATATTTTGGATGCAGGCCCCGGCTGATTGATGATCCTTTACCGCATCGTACATATCATCCTTTGACAAGTACACCGCTATCAGTGCATTGGCGTCCCTGACGATATGAGCGTAATGGGTCTGCTGGGCTAATTTTTTCTTAACCCCAGGATCCTGTATAATAACAAAGCGCCAAGGCTGATTATTCAGGCCGGATGGGGCCCAGATCCCGGCCTTTACAATCTCATGCAGCTTTTCAATGGCTATTTTTTGTTCGGTATACTCACGTATACTCCGACGTTTATATATCGCTTCCAAAACCGGTACCTTCATTTGTTCTTTTTCCTCAAAGAATTAAGACATTATCTGCCTTGGGGTTTTTTTGAATGTGTATAAGAAAAAAAGATGACTGTCAACCACATCTCTTTAACCGGCATTTGGTAGTCTTTATTTTTTTATTGTCCAATAACTCTTATTTTTCACTGATTTCCAGTTACAAGCTGATTGCTTCATCTGTCAGAATCTGTTAAAGACGGCTCAGAGCTAACCTTATGACAAAGACAAAAAAAAATATCATGCTGCCAAAACTGCCAACTGGGATTAACGTCATTGACACCCATTGTCATCTTGACATGATCAGTTCAACAGCTGATTTAGACAAAACAGTTACCCAGGCTGCTGCCTCCGGCGTTACCCCGATAATCACGGTCGGCATCGATCTGCAAAGTTCCCAAAAAGCGATTCAGTTGGCTGGTCAATACGATGCAGTCTACGCAACGGTAGGTATTCATCCACATAACGTACAGAGTTTGGACGAAGGGATATACGCTGAACTTGAAAAGCTCTGCAGAGCGCCGAAAGTTGTGGCATACGGCGAGATTGGGTTAGATTATGTCAAGCAGTATGCTCCGAAGGATGTTCAGCTAGAACATTATGAACGCCAGCTGGATCTAGCCCGGAATACAGGACTTCCCCTGGTAATTCATGACCGTGAAGCCCATGATGACATTCTCCATATCCTCAGGCAACAAGGTCCCATTTCTGCAGGAGGGGTAATGCACTGTTTTTCCGGGAACTGGCAATATGCCCAAAAAGTACTGGATCTCGGATTTTTCATATCAATTCCGGGAGTGGTGACATTCAACAAAGCTTTTGACATGCAGGAGGTTGCTCAAAAAGTCCCACTTGAAAGGCTGCTGCTTGAGACTGATGCACCTTTTCTGACACCAGAGCCTTTACGCGGCAAAAAAAACTTCCCCGAATACGTGCTGTATACTGCACAGAAGATTGCAACCCTGCGTGGTCTGTCCCTTGAAAAGCTAGCACGTATTACAACAGAAAACGGTTTGCAACTCTTCAATATCAGGAACCATTAATTGTATCACTTACGCCACTGCAGATGATTAGCGATAACTTAAAAGATATTAAAGCCCGTATTGCAGCAGCAGCCTCCCGGGTTAACAGGTCACCTGCCGATATAAAGATTGTGGCTGTTTCCAAACAGGTAGCGGCTGATAGAATTCTTGAGGCTCTCAACCTTAGTCAGAATATGTTCGGCGAAAACTATGTGCAGGAGGCCCTTGAAAAAATACCACTTGTAAAAAAACGGTCAAAACAAAAACCAATTTTTCACTTTATAGGAAAACTGCAGAGTAACAAGGCAAAAAAGGCTGCCGAGTTATTTGATGTCATTGAGACGGTCGATAGTATCAAATTGGGACTTGCTCTTGAAAAGCACTGTGCAGCATTAAATAAACATATTGATGCACTAGTGCAGGTAAACATCGGAGGTGAAAATCAAAAATCAGGTATAGAACCTGAAGGGTGTGAGGAAATTGTCCAGGGACTCCGCAACTGCAAATTTCTTAGCATTGTGGGTCTGATGACCATGCCGCCGTATTTTACTGATCCTGAAGAAGCCCGGCCACACTTTATCCAACTCCGTCATCTTGCCGAGGAACTGCAGGCAAAGAACCTGTTGGGCCAAACTGGGCCTGTTGAGCTCTCCATGGGTATGTCAGGTGATTTTGAAGTAGCTATTGAAGAGGGTTCAACACTCGTTCGAATAGGCACAGCATTATTTGGTAGGCGTTTTCGCTAATTTTTGCCATAATTGGATATGAGGTCTTTAATCTTTTTTTAAAAATTCATTACTTATTGAGATTACTCATCATTTTAATTTTTTTATCGAGCGGATCATATACATGAAGATAACTATTATTGGAACTGGATATGTCGGACTTGTAAGCGGTGCCTGTTTTTCTGAGTTTGGGCATGAAGTTATTTGTATTGACAAGGACAAAGATAAAATCAGCAAACTGCAATCAGGAACAGTCCCTATTTATGAACCTGGCTTGGAGAACATCGTCCAGAAAAATGCTCTGGAACAGCGCCTGAAATTTGACACTGATGCCAGCAAAGCTGTTCCATGGGCAGATACAATTTTTATTGCAGTTGGCACACCCTCAAGCAGACGTGGTGACGGCTATGCAGATCTTTCGTTCATTTACGATGCAGCCAGAGAAATAGCACCACTTCTGACAGGCTATACCCTGATAGTGAATAAAAGCACCTCCCCTGTCGGTACAGCCCGGCAGGTTGCCCGAATAATCAGAGAAACAAACCAGGATGCCCATTTTGATATAGCCTCCAATCCAGAGTTCCTTCGTGAAGGTGCAGCAATCAACGACTTTATGAAGCCGGATCGGGTGGTCATCGGAGTAGAAACAGAACATGCGGCAGATGTATTAAAAGACGTATACAAACCTCTTTACCTGATCGAAACACCCATTGTCCAGGCAGATATTGAAACTGCATAACTTATTAAATATGCGGCAAACGCTTTTCTTGCTGTCAAGATCAGTTATATCAACGAGATGGCCACGCTATGCGAAAATGTTGGTGCCGATGTAATCAAGCTAGCCAAAGCCATAGGTTTGGACAACAGGATTGGTTCTAAATTTCTCCATCCGGGTCCTGGATACGGCGGGTCCTGTTTTCCCAAAGACACCCTTGCTCTTCTTAGGATGGCCCAGGAAAACGGCTCCGGGGTTCGTATTGTTGAAGCAGCCATTGAGGTAAATGCTGCTCAAAAAGCACGGATGATCAGGAAAATTCGTGATGCAGTGGGCGGCAATGAAGCCGGTAAAATTATCGGCGTTTTAGGACTGACCTTCAAACCCGAAACAGATGACATGCGGGATGCACCCTCCCTGACCATTTTGCCCGCGCTGTTCGAAAAAGGCGCTAAAATTAAGGTACATGATCCTCAAGGCATGAAAGAGGCAAGACGATACCTGCCGTCAGGTGTTATATATATGGAAAATCCATACCAGGTCTGTGAAGGAGCTGATGTTTTGGTTCTGATGACAGAATGGAATCAGTATCGGGCACTTGACCTGAAAAAAATCAAATCCCTCATGCGAGGCACTGTATTTGTAGACTTGAGGAATGTTTATGAACCTGGAGAAATGAAAACCCTTGGCTTTGCATTTTTTGGGGTTGGGCGATCCGGCTAGTTTTCGCTAAAAAATACAGCCCTTTCCAGTTGGACTGGAAAGGGCTGTATCAGATCTATAATTTCCAGAAAAATATATTACTTGCCTGAGGCCCTTTTTGATGCCTTGAGCGGATTTATTCTAACAGTTTGTACAATTATTTCCGGTTTGGCATGGGTGGCAAGATTACAGAAACCGTTGCGCCATTTGGCCCCGGGATTTGCATAGGTCTTGCAAAACTTCGCATTGTCCTCAACAATAATTCTCTCACAGCCTTCACACTTTTCAATTATAGGTTTAAAAAAACTCTGCATGATCTTCTGCTCCTTAAAAATTTAATGAAAAGCAAACATGATATTCATGTTCCTGTTCAGTTTATTCTGCAATAATATACTGCTAAAAAAAATGCCATGTATGCAAAAATACAAAAGGCGCACAGGCATTTTGCATTCATTGCACAAAACATTATATTTTAGAAAAAAAAATTTAAATTGTCAATAAAGTTAGTTTTTAATTTTATTGACGTGAAGAAGAGAATTTGCCCTATTGTTTTAATAGATTATTTCGTTTAATATTAGAAGCTTGTTACACCGGTTCAAACAAAATAATATTATCTTATCAACTGTAAGCGGAAATTCACCTGAAGTGAGGGAGTCTTATGCCACATTTTAACTGGAAGGGAAAAAATTCATACGGTGAAAAACGTAAAGGAGTAATTGAGGCCCCAAATATTGAGGCAGCCCGGGCCCATTTGAAAAAGATCAGAATAACCCCCAGTAAGCTGAAGGAAAAGCCGAAAGACCTTTTAGAAAATATAGAGTTTTTTCAACCAAAGGTTACCGGCAAGGATGTGGTAATTTTCACCCGGCAGCTTTCCACCATGATTGATGCTGGCCTTCCACTTGTCCAGGGGCTTGAGATCCTTGGCAACCAGCAGAAAAATCCGACATTCAAGAAAATTCTTCTCCAGGTAAGGAGTGACGTAGAAACAGGAACCACCTTTGCAGATGCCTTGAAAAAAC
>JAFDCT010000013.1 GCA_019312695.1 Deltaproteobacteria bacterium
AAGATGATTTTGTCAGCGATCTTTATCTTGCATCAACCCACGATATGTTCCTGTTTTTCACTAATCGGGGGAAGGTATTTTGGCGTAAGGTTTATGAAATTCCCATGGTCGGAAGAACGGCGCGCGGCAAAGCCATTGTTAACTTTCTGGAGCTGGCAGAAGATGAAAAGGTGGCGGCTATTCTGCCGGTGGCAAGTTTTGACTTCGATGTAGAGCATTACATTTTCATGGTAACAAAACTTGGAAGGGTCAAAAAGACAAGCCTTAACGAGTTCAGGAGACCGCTGCGCAAGGGCAAGATTGCTCTGCGCATAAACGAGGGGGATGAGATCATATCAGCCGTGATCACCAGTGGTAAAAACGAGATTCTGCTGATCTCAGAAAACGGCATGTCAATCCGTTTTGATGAGCGCGATGTGCGGCCCATGGGACGCGTTGCCGCAGGTGTTAAGGGTATCACCCTGAAGCGTGGTGACAGCGTCGTGGGTGTTGAGGTTCTTGCTACAAATTATTCTATCCTGGCCGTAACGGAAAACGGGTACGGCAAGCGAAGTTCAGTTGATGAATACCGGCTGCAGAAACGCGGCGGCAAGGGTATCATCGCCATCAAGGCCAGCGAGCGCAATGGCAAGATAATAGGTGCCATGCAGGTTGTAGAGGATGACGAGGTCATGCTTATTGCCAGCAGCGGCAAGATCATCAGGATTAATATGCAGAATATACGCGTCATTGGCAGAAACACCCAGGGGGTCCGGCTTATCAACCTGAAGTCTGGAGAAAAGGTTGTTGCCATGGACATGGTGGCCTCAGAAGAGGAGGAAAACGGTGATGAGTATGAGCAGGAGGAAGGTCCGGAGACAAGCTGATGACAGTTGAAAGAATAGCTGTCATAGGGGCCGGGAGCTGGGGGACGGCGCTGACAAAACCCATTGGTGACCTGGGCCAGACAATTTCTCTTTGGGGGCACCGCAAAGAACACGTTGCAGAACTCAAAGCGACCCGCCAGAATAAAGCCTATCTCCCAGGTTATAGACTTCCGCAAACGGTTACGCCTGTTTCTGATCTCAGGGAGGCGGTTGAGGGCCATACAATTGTCATCATGGTTGTACCATCCCATGTTTTTCGCGAAGTGTTTACCGGATTGGAACCATACCTGGAAAGAGGCGCGTATGTAATTTCTGCATCCAAGGGTATAGAGAACGATTCGCTGCTGACCATGACCCAGGTTATGGAAGAAATTCTGGCATCCTCTGCCAATGCGGGTGAGAGAAATATTGGAACAGCGGTATTGTCCGGCCCCAGTTTTGCCAAAGAGGTTGCCGCCGGTATTCCCACGGCAGTTACAGTTGCTTCGCTGCATAAAGATACTGCCATCCATATACAGAGAGCACTGTCCTCTCATCTTTTCAGGGTTTATGCCGCGACTGATGTGATTGGCCTGGAGCTTGGCGGCGCCTTGAAAAACATTATCGCCATCGGCGCCGGTATCTGCGACGGGCTTGGCTATGGCACAAATACCAGAGCGGCCCTTATCACAAGAGGTTTGGCAGAAATCAGCCGGCTGGGGGTATCAATGGGTGCCGATCCTCTTACCTTTTCAGGCTTGGGGGGATTGGGAGATTTGGTTTTGACCTGTACGGGCGACTTAAGCCGAAACCGCACGGTTGGCTTGAAGCTTGGCCAAGGCAAAAAATTAGATATCATACTGTCTGAAATGAATATGGTTGCCGAAGGGGTTAAGACGACCCGATCCGCCTGGAATCTTGCCAAAAAGGTGGGAGTTGAGATGCCGATCCTGGAACAGGTCTACCAGGTCCTGTACCAGGATAAACCATGCAAGGACGCCGTGCGGGACCTGTTGGCCCGGAGTCTTAAAGAAGAACAATGGTAACCGGTAAACTCTAATACCCCACCCTGTGTTACCCTTCGTTTTTCGTCATTGCGGCGTATATTATATACGCCGCATTCCTGAAAACTTGGATGCCTTGTATCTGGAGCATTAGAATTTGCCGCTCATAATAACCCGGGAGATGATGGAGTATTTGATCCGGGTGAATCATTCTAATAATTTTATTTAAATCTTTTTATAATCTGACCAGTCGTTATGTTCAAACTGGGCATGGTCGGGCTTTGAGGGCTTAACTTCAGCAAGACGGGCCTCAAGCCAGGCCAGCACCTTGTCGAATTCTGCAACTACCTCATGCAGAGCCTTACCGCGATGGCTGACCCTGTTTTTTTCCTCGCTGGATACCCCGGCAAAGGTTTTACCGTATGGCGGATAATAGAAAACAGGATCATAACCAAAGCCTGAAGTGCCCTGTGGTTCGGTGGAGATCTCTCCTTCACACCGGCCTTCGTAAGTCAGGGCAGGTCCGGAAGGCACGGCAATGGAGATAACGCATTCAAACGCGGCTCTCCGGTTATTTTTTCCCTCCATTTCGCGCAAAAGTTTTTCAATATTTTCCTTATCGGTTGCATTCTCGCCGGCATATCGGGCTGACTTTACGCCGGGGGCACCGCCAAGTGCCTCAACCACAAGTCCTGAATCATCGGCAATGGCTGGCAGACCGAGAACCTTAGCTGTGAAGGAGGCCTTTTTATAAGCATTATCATCAAAGGTTGCTCCATCCTCCACCACTTCAGGGATAGGACCAAAATCATTGAGGTTTTTTATTTCCACAGGAAAGTCTTTCAGAAGCTGTTGAAATTCTTTTGCTTTGCCGGCATTTTTTGTGGCGAGGACAATTACTTTTAGCATTGCTTATTCTCCCTAAACCCAGATACAATAATGTTAAAAAAGATTTTTTAGGTAAAAATTACACCAGGCTGAACAGTACCGGAAAAAAATATTTTTTTAAATCTGTTTCAAACCTGAGAATGCAAGGCACAAAAAATTCCCCCCAAAACCGGAAGAGGCCCGACTTTTTGTGCAAAACAAGGTAGAAAAAGAGAGTATATCAAGAAAAATATTTTCATGTTGTAATCTTGTCTCTTTTGAAAATATAGCGTATAAAGCTCGACAAACCCCAATACAATCAGGTCATGGACCAGGATAAAAATCCGGTCTGGTAAGCTAATAACTGAATATTTTATTATGGCAGAGATAAAAAGCACACTGGAAAAAGTACTTGAAAGAGCCGCCGCCATGGGGCGTGCAAGCAAAGAAGAGATACAGGCCGACGAGGAGGTAAAAAACGGTATGCGCATGGCTGCCGACTATCTCCAGGGGAAAGAGGTAAACTTTTCGCTTGTTATGGAAGCAACAGGCGGCTTCAGCCTTGTAAAAAAGGGGCTGGTCCTTGTTTTTTTAAGAAATATTGCCCTGCCGAGATATGATGATCTGGGAGAGGCTGAAAGGGCAATGCAGGGCCTTTTGGAGATGGCAAGGGGTAGTGGTGACCTTGCTTCTGTTTTCAGGGACATGAAGGGCATCCTGGACCATTACCAGCAGCAACTGAAAGAAGTCCGGCAGCAGGTGGAGGAGGCTTTCAGGCAGCAAATGGAGCAGGCCTTGAGCAAACAGACAGGACAAAAAGGGCTGGGCCTTAAGGTTGACCCCATGCTGCATCCTAAATTTCAAGAGGAATGGTCAAAAATAAAATCTGACCTGGATGACCAGTATAACAAGGTATTGCAGCAGCACAAAGAGTTAGTGGCAAAGAGGTTTTCCGTTACTTTGTAACAGGAACACCATGTTTTCGTTTTTTTGTTAATTTGGGCAGTGTAACAAATGGAAATTGAAATTTATCTAGACCTGGAACAGGCTGCTCCTGAAGATCATGCAAAGATTAAACAGCGAGTGGCAGAGTGGCATGCCGAAGGAGCTGAAATACGCTATGATAAAAAGTGTTTCGGCCAGATGATAGAACTGGAGAAACTCTTCAGCTATAGGGTTAATTTGGGCAACGTGGATGCCATTGAGGCAATCCGGGACCTGCACGCCAGAATCTATCGCCTGGGAGCAAAGGCTTACATATATTTTGTGCCTTTATAATACAAGATAATTGGGGGAGGCACGGTTAAGGCCCGTCAGACTTTTTACGAATATATTTATTTTCTACCTTGAAAGCTCTTGATAACATTAAGGCTGCGATAAGGCGTAAAGGGGCGGATGTCCTTCTGGTTACCCAGCCTGAAAACAGACGATATCTCAGTGGATTTAAAGCCCCAGATCTTTCTATTGCAGAAAGTTCGGGAGCCCTTCTTGTCTTCACCCGCTTCTCGCCTCTTTTGTTGACCGATTCCCGCTATCAGCTCCAGGCCGAACAGGAGACAACCGGCTTTGGGGTTGTCCTTGTACAACACAATCTTTGGAACACACTGTTAAAAATTTTAGTTCGCCGTAATGTTCTCAAGCTGGCCTTTGAAAGCCATTATTTTCTTCATGACGCAGCGACAAAACTCATGGATTTGGGCCAAAAGCATGGTATTGAAATAATACCGGTCAGTAACATGATCGAAAAGCAGAGGACCAGAAAATCAGGAGAAGAAATTCAAAAAATCAGCCAGTCTGTTTTATTGAATGAAAAGGTTTTCCTGGAAGTATATAAAGGCTTGAGACCGGGGCAAACTGAAAAGGAGGTTGCCCAGCAAATTGAGACAGCAATGAGGCGTAATGGAGCGGAAGAACCGGCATTCTCCACCATTGTTGCGGCCGGACCGAATGCAGCCCAGCCCCATGCGGTGCCCACAGACAGAGCCATTAAAAAGGGAGAAACCGTAATAATTGATATGGGGCTGAAGCTGGACGGCTATTGCTCTGACATGACACGTACAATTGTTTTGGGTAAACCGGACAGCCGGACCGTAAAAATCATCCGGCTTGTTCGCAAGGCCCAGCGGGCTGCGCTTGAAACCATAAAAGCAGGCATTCTGGCCAGGGATGCTGATAGGGCGGCTCGGGAAATAATCAGCCGGGCAGGATACGGGAAACATTTTGGTCACAGTCTTGGACACGGTGTTGGCCTTGCAGTACATGAGGCTCCCTCATTAAACAAAATGCGCCGCAACAAACTCCAGCCAGGTATGGTCGTGACAGTGGAACCAGGCATATATCTTCCCGGCTGGGGTGGGGTGCGTTTGGAAAATATGGTGGCAGTAACAGGGGATGGGTGTACCATTCTCAACCGTGACACGACATTTCTTGATATTTAAACACCTAATTAACCAACTTGGAAGGTTATAATTTCTTTCCCAATGAGTTTGTTTTTATGATTGATGAAGGCAACGGCCTGTCCTATACCGTGGAACGGCTTAAAGATCGGCAGATTCACGGCCAAGTAACCCTGACAAAAAGTAAGAGAAGCACCTTGGCCTGGATTGCCGCAGAATATCTGTAAAGGAAATGATATGCGTCTGTATAAGATCGACCAGCTAAGCCGGGAAGAAAAGGCAAACATTGAGAGCTACCTGAACAGGACACTGCAGCCCAGCCCTGTGGCGGGAGTGCACTGGCTTGAGGTACCGCCGGATTTGCTCAGCACAGAACAACGTAGCCATGAGGAGTGCGGACCCTTTTTCTTTGCTGTTGAGCTTGAAGCAGAAGCTGTGAGTTTTGAACTTCTTGTCCGCAGCCAGTCCAATCTGCACTGTTCCTGCATAGCGTATGCCTCAACAGCACAGCGTGATTTTGTCCTGCGGTTTATTGACAAAATGCTGCAGAAAGAAAAGATACAGGCTTGAAATCAAAGGGCTTTATGGTTATGTGTTTCAGAATTTTTTTTAACAAACCCTTA
>JAFDCT010000014.1 GCA_019312695.1 Deltaproteobacteria bacterium
AATATCTGAAAAAAGTATATGAATACTGCGCTGGAAGTGCCGAAAGTATTGATTGCATATTAAAAAGATTTCGCCGGACATAACTCCCATGCTTTACAGGCAATATGCCTGGTTTTCTCCCGTTATCATTTTTCAGCTGACCTCTCTTCGAAAGTTATCCTAAATGCCCGAACTCTTATCGATCGCTCTTAGTCTGGGTATTAGCCTCTTCCATAACCCAGACAATTTGCGACTTGTTAATGATAACTGCAGCGTCTTTTCTATCATCCAAAGAGGCATTATACATGATGAGAAACTTGTTCTGCCCCTTTATAAGAAGATCGCTGACCCTGTCCATCGGCAGTGATTCGCTGTTCAGGTTTATATTGCCACGAATTAAAGAACCGTCGATGGTTTTTACCACCACCAGCCTATTTTCCTTGCTGATATAAGTGTTAAACCCGTCGAATTCATTGGAATCATCGTCATATTCAACTTCATTCACTTGCCAATCTTCTCCTCTCGCAGGTTCCTGCATAATATCCTCTCATAAATTAAATCATTGCGTGTTCTTGAGGCTGCTTACTTGTTTTGAATTATGACCCTCGATTTCAACAAGTTCCGCGACAAAACTGCCGACAACCGCCTCACTTTGCATCTGCACCAGCAGCCTGCGCTCATCATTTGTGACCCAAAGCCTTGTTTTCGCTCTTTGCTTTTTTGAAAAAACATTTTCCACATTTTTCATGTCAGGTTCAAGTACGAAAGTCTCGTATGTGCCTGCCGGGACAGAGACTTTCTCCCTGCCTATGACCCGCAAAATGCCCATGAGATTTTTTTCTCCGTCCGTCACCGGATGCTCAAATTCTTCTTCTTCCTGCAAGTCGAGGAGCCTGGAATAATAGAAAACCGACAGAGGATCAAAAGTTCCCGGCATCAGGCTGATAGTTTTGGGTTCCGTATCAAAGTTGACATATGTTGATTCTTTTTTTTCCCAGTCAAAATCAACCCTTATATATCTCCTGGTCTTTCCTTCCTTCTGGTCTTTTTTATAATAAAGTGAATGGTTCATGCCAGTATCGGTATAGGAATCGATACGATCCCTGACCTTAAAGAATATATCAATAAATGAATTTGAACGGGCTGTCAGGACAAAATGATACGCCTCCACGTCTTTAATTTTATCCATATCGTGTACTTCAAGAGTAGCTGTCCCTGCAGGTATGGGGCCATACTTCAGGACAAAATGCATCTTTTCACCAGGCCAGAAGGGATGATGTCCTTCAGCTCCAGCAGGGTTCACAAACAGGTTAAACTGCATTAAAGCAAGGAATAGTAATATGGTACTTACTAAACGGCTCATATCCACTGATAGCCTCTTTAAAATACTTTTTGATACAAACTGTATGTCACTGACGGCACCTAATATTGTCAAATCATTACATGTATTTCTGCCAGAGTCTATCTGTAGAAGCACTTAAAACCCGGCAAGAATATTCTTTTATTATAAATTTTAATATTACCTACAGACTGAAGGCATTACAAGTTATATAAATAAAAAATCTTTTTTCCCCCCTGGACCGCAACCTATTTTATTTGTTATGATTTAAACATAATTTTTTCTGTTATAACAGCCCCTGAGATCATAAACATTTATTATATATGCAGCCTTGCATCCGGAGAAAAAGTGTTAAAGAATTCACCCCCATGTCTAGTTTGAAATTTCTAATGATGATTCTGCTGTAATTGGTAGATATTTCAACCCGGAGAGTTATGATGAACAACCAGGAAACAATTCCTTTTGAGCAGTGCTTATTCCTCGCGCTTGCATTTACCTGCAGCCATCACTAGCCTCAAAAAAGTTATTACAGTTCCCGAAGTTTTTTGGATAAAAAATATTTTACTCCTGATTTTTTGTGTCCAATTAAACAAGCAATGAAGTATAGGCAAAAATAATAAAAATTAATCAAAATTCTGTTCAAAACATTTGTTTGAAAATAATATGATATCTTCATGAAACAAGATGAGAACAAGTGCAAAGCAGAGTTAAAGTATCCTTGTCAGTGGCTTTACAAGGTTATCGGCCTGGATCGCAAAAAACTACACAGGGCTCTTCTGGAAATCATCGATGAGGATTCCTGTGAAATTTCTTTTTCCAGCAGCAGCAAGGGTAAATACCATTGCCTGAACCTTGAACTGACAGTTAAGAGCGAAGAGGAAAGAAACAGTATCTATTTGGCTCTAAAGAACCATCCTCAGGTAAAGATAGTTTTATAAGCCTGATGCCAGCCCTAAACAGCCAATTTTCAATTTTAAAATGATTTTTTCGGCTCCAGGATTATATGCCCCAGCTGCAGGAATCTCATCTGTTCTCATACTCCCAAACTGAATTCTCAGCACCTCACATCATATTTTTTTTCAAACAACTTGACTAAACATGTAAAACAATACAAAAATATATCCAGATATTTTGAGGATAGTGCTTATTAAACTGATCGTTGTTTAATTATCTGGGAAAACATTCAGGCCATTACCCGCCAACTGGGGTCTGAATCTCTCAGTACAAACGTTCTGAAGCGAGGTACTTCTTATGGATGCTGTGTCTTTGATCCCCACCCCGGATGCACTTCAGGTACACTGGTTCTGGTTGCACCTTCTGCTTACCCTCACCACTTTTCTCCATTTCGTTGCGATGAACATCATGCTGGGTGCAGGCTTTATTGCCTTTGCAACACCGTTCTGGCGCGGCAACGATGTCATGCCACTAAATGCCCACATTGCCAAAACACTGCCCTACTCCATTGCCTTTACCATTAATCTTGGGGTTGCACCATTTCTCTTCCTGCAGGTTCTCTATGGCCAGTTTTTGTACACCAGTTCAGTACTCATGGCGGTTTACTGGCTTTCAATTGTCGGCCTTCTTATTATCAGTTACTATGCGGTATATATATACCGTTTAATTGATGATAAAAGCGGCCTGGGACGACTTTTCATCGGGGCAGCCCTGCTCCTGCTCCTTAGTGTTTCTTTCCTTTTCAGCAACAATGTATCTATCATGCAGATGCCCGAAGTCTGGCTCAAATATTTTTCCGACCGCACCGGCTGGCTCCTTAATTCCAGCGATCCGGCCCTCATTCCCCGCTACCTTCACTTTATTGCATCTGCTGTGGCCATCGGCGGCCTGGCTATTGCCCTTTACTTTGAAATCCGTAAACGGCGCGGTGCCACTGATGGTGAAGAATGGATCAAGCTCGGTTGCAACTGGTTTATGGTCGCAACGATCATCAACTTTGGATTCGGTTTCTGGTTTCTTGGAGCCCTGCCGGAAAACGCTTACGATCCCGCCACCCTGTACGGCAAGTTATTTTTTATTATGATTGTTGGGTCGGTCGTGACTATTATTCCTTCAGTGGCTTACGCCCAGGCAGGCAGAATCATCCCCGCCACTGTCTGGGCCTTGGCCACAGTTCTGCTTATGACCCTGGCACGGGATATTTTAAGGCTGACCTATCTCAAGCCATATTTCAGCCTGCGGGAACTTCCGTATGAACCCCAATTTTCACCCTTTCTCGTCTTTCTCATAGCCTTTGTCGGCGGCATCTATCTTGTTGGCTGGATGCTCAAAACAGTCTGGAATGCCAAGGAGGTTACGTAATGAATTATCCAGTATGGCAGCTTGAGTTCCTGGGTGGCGGTTTCCTGATTGCCGTTATAGCCATTATTCATGTCTATATCGCCCAATTTGCAGTGGGTGGAGGCCTCTTCCTTGTCCTGACAGAACATCTGGCTTACCGCAGAAACGACCAGGGTATCCTTGATTTTGTCAGAAAACACACAAAATTCTTTCTACTTCTAACCATGGTGGCAGGAGCTCTGACCGGAGTCGGTATATGGTTTACCATATCCGTCCTGAATCCATCGGCAACTTCTACCCTGATCCATACATTTGTTTTTGCCTTTGGCACTGAGTGGACCTTTTTCGTCGCTGAAATTGTTTCGCTTTTTATTTACTACTACACTTTTGACAGACTTACCAAACGTAACCATCTGACCATCGGCTGGATCTATTTCGGTGCTGCCTGGATGTCTTTATTCGTAATCAACGGCATCATAGACTTCATGCTGACTCCTGGAGCCTGGGTGGAAAATAATAATTTCTGGAGTGGTTTCTTTAATCCAACTTTCTGGCCGGCCCTTTTTTTTCGTACCTTTTTCTCAGTTATTATCGCTGGCCTTTTCGGCTTTATGACCTCCTCCTTTCTCAAGGATGAAGAACTGCGAACCACCATGCTGCGTTACAGCGCCAAATGGCTTCTGGTCCCCTTTGTGCTTTTTCTTGCCTCCTCCTGGTGGTATCGTGCAGCCCTGCCGCCCCACATTGAGGTGATCATTTTCCAGAAAATGCCGCAGCTGCGTCCATTTATTACTCTATTCCTGGTCTGTTCCGGCCTGATCATCCTTGGTGGCCTTGTCATGGCCATACGGATGCCTTCGGGCTTAAGCCGCACCATGGCAGCTGTCATGCTGGTCATCGGCCTCATGTACTTTGGTGCCTTTGAATTTCTACGCGAAGGCGGAAGAAGGCCTTATATTATTTATGATTACATGTATTCCAATGCAATTCTGAAAAACGATTTGGACAGTGTTGCAGAAGCTGGAATACTGAATACAGCTAAATGGGTCGAACACCGTCATGTAACACCGGCAAACGTCCAGGCAGCAGGCAGAGAACTGTTCGACGTACTCTGCCTCTCCTGCCACTCTATCGGCGGGCCGCTGAATGATATCAGCCGGCAGGTTCGCATGAGTTCACCTGAAGAGCTCAATCTGATCTTTGCAACTATGGGCTGGGAACGACCATACATGCCCCCTTTCGCCGGCAATGAATTTGAAAAACAGATCCTGATAAATTATTTGAATACCACAATCCGCAGGTAAAAGGGATATAACTCAGCAAGGCCATCCATACCTATCAGGTTCATGGAGTTAAGAAAGGCTGTCTTTGCTATGAATATGGTGGGGAAAGCTTTTTTTTCAATTTATCATCATTAATCCGCGATTCAGTAATTATATCAGCTAGTTATTTTATTTCATTTGTCTAATGTTTCTTCTTTAATCTGCCTGTTATTTTGACAAATGATAAAAAAAATAAAAGATTCAATGAGATTTTCGATTTAGGGGATTTAGACCCATCAAAAGTAACGTTCGAGGAAACGATCAAGCTTATCGCTTCACGCATCAAAAACAGCAAACAATGGCTCGATTTTGTCGAAAATGCTATTCGAACAAATACTGTAGATATGCGAATTACCATTACCCTAAAAAACAACAAAAAAAGCGATTGGGTCAGCAACCCGCTTATTGATGAATTGGCAACCATTGGGGGCATATTGTAATGGTGAAAGAAATTAAGAGGGAATCTAAAGAGAAAAAAAATCAACCGTAAAGACCTCGCACCTTTTCAAGCTAAAAGACGGCCGGACAATAAAAAGAATAGTATACCCCATGTTCAGGAACGGTTTGTTGTCAGGTCGTATTACCCATCTGACGGATGTGACTGAAAAGCAGATTTGAGAGGAAATGAATGGGCTCCCCGTTCTTCAGCTGTCATCCGTTTTTGCTTTCCGTTAATAAATAACACGTTTTATTTATAGATGAATCACGGCTGACAAGGGAAATGATTAATGACACGACACTTGATCCGTGCCTTACGTTCTCTATATTCTTCTCGTAGTTCTTAATGCTCGTTCTCCTTTGATCACTTTAATCATTTAAGACTCTTGTAAATTTTACCACAGGAAGCTAGATTAACTCATTTCATACATAAAATATCGAAAAGGTATAAAATGTTACCAATGTGATGCAGGGACTGACGAGGAGATATGGGGAGCAAGGAAGATTTACTTTTTAAACCGGATGATAAACTGACCGAATGGATGCGTGATATCCGCCGAACAATCCACCAACATCCTGAACTGGCAAACGAGGAGCACCACACCCAGCGCTACATCTGCGAAAAGTTGCGCAAACTGGGGATTCCATTCCGCTCAGAAGGTTTACATACTGGTGTTGTTGCAACCATAGGACCTTCCCCGGCTGAAAACCCGGATGCGCGCTGTGTTGCACTGCGCGCCGATCTGGATGGGTTGCCTGTTGATGAAAAAACCGGACTTTCTTTTGCCTCAAAGCTTCCCGGTCGCATGCATGCCTGCGGACATGACGGGCATGTAGCCATGCTACTGGGTGCAGCGGCAATGTTGCAGCATGTCGAAATTCCGGGCAGGGTTATACTTCTCTTTCAACCGGCGGAAGAATCTGGGGAAGGAGCTCTGGAAATGATTGAAGACGGTGCTTTTGCAGGTGTCCAGGCCATATTTGCCGGGCATATAGACCGCCATTTCAGAGTCGGCCAGATTGCTGCTGAACCCGGCCTGATATGTGCCTACACTGACAAATTTGAGATCAAGGTATGCGGCCGGGGCGGACATGCCGCCCGTCCCCACGAAACAATTGACGCCATAGTTGTTGCCAGTCTCCTGGTCATGAGCATCCAGACCCTTGTTTCACGCGAAATAAACCCGTCCTACCCGACTGTTGTGAGTGTCGGCCGTTTCAGCGGCGGGTCCGCCTATAATGTCATTGCCGAAGAAGCAGTTCTCGAAGGCACTATCCGGGCCACCCATCCGGAGATCCGGGCCCAGATCATTGACGGGCTGGAAAGAATGGTCCGGGCCATGGACGGGCTTTACAATGCCAAAACAACAATACATTTCCGTGATGGACTTCCACCTGTTATCAACCATCCGATTGCAGCAGGAATTGCCAGGAGTGCCGCAAAAAAGATTGTCGGCAAGGACGGTGTTGTCAAACAGCTTCATCCCAGTTTAGGAGGAGAGGATTTTGCATATTATCTGCAAAAGGTACCAGGCTGCCTTGTACGATTTGGAGCCGGACATCCTGAGCTGCCCAATATTCCGGCCCACAGTCCTTATTTTGATTTCGATGAAGGTGTCTTACCTGTCGGTGCCGCATTTCTTGCCCAGGTAGCCTGGCAGACACTACAACATAAAGATTTTCTTACTGCTTAAACTGGAATTCCGAACTTTGTAAGCTACTGTCGTTCTTATAAAGCAAGAGAAAATAATACGAGACAGGAACAATGATAGAGTTCAAGACCAGCGAACCTTTTTCTCTCGGGGTAGAAATAGAACTGCAGATACTTGATACAAAAAGTTACAACCTTATTCCCATGGCTCCTGAAATACTGGCCATGGTGCCAGACGATTTACAGGATCGCATAAAACCTGAATTCATTCGTTCCATGATAGAGGTTAACACCGAAGTCTGCGCCAATATGGACCAGGTCAAGGACAATCTTAAGCAGCTTATCCTGAAGGCTGAAGAACTGACGCATAAAAATGACTGCCTCCTTTATGCTGCCAGCCTACACCCCTTTGCCCGGTATAGAGATCAAATACTCTCATCACATCCCCGCTACATACGCATCATGGATGATCTGCAGCTAGTTGGCCGGCGGTTCATCACCCAGGGGTTGCATGTACATGTTGGTATGGCTGACCATGATGCTGCCATAAGGGTTTGTGACAGTATCCGTCTCTTCTTGCCAATACTCCTGGCTTTGACCTGTTCCTCGCCATATTATGAAGGAATTGATACCGGTCTCCATTCATACCGGGCCAAACTTTTCGAAGCCCTGCCTCTGGCGGGCATGCCCGATCAGCTTGAAAGCTGGGACAAATACCTGGAAATGGTCGAGCTCCTCACCAATACAGGCATAATAACCTCTGTCCGGGATTTGTGGTGGGATGTACGTCCGCATCCGGATTTCGGCACCATTGAAATCCGCATCTGTGATCTGCCCTCGACCTTCAACGAAATACTTGCCATTGTCGCCCTTATTCAAGGACTGGTGGCAGAAGTAACTGAATCGGACAAGCACCTTAATCCGAACATGCAGGTGCTGAAAAGCAACAAGTGGCAGGCGGCCCGCTACGGCCTCGAAGGCACCTTTGTCTACCCCCTGCTGCAGAAGCGCATTTCCATGCGGGAGGCGGCAGGGGAGATTTTTGCCAAGGCAAAGCCGACCATGGAAAAACTGGGAACTGACCGCTACCTCACTGAACTC
>JAFDCT010000015.1 GCA_019312695.1 Deltaproteobacteria bacterium
CCGCAGGGCTGTCCGACTTCTCACTAATGGAAGTCTGTCCCCCCAATTGCTGCTCATCTTTCGCAAAAGATAGTACCGAGGCAGAGAGCAAACAAAAAACGACAATCATTATCCGGACAACCTTACCCATACTTCCCCTTCTTATTTCTTTGTTTCTTCATCCATTCATTATCTGTTGAACACCTCTTTTTCTCTATCATACTTGAAAAGCTGGTGACATCCCGGCAGACACTGGCCGCCGGTGGCGGTTTTTTCAAAATTAATCGGCAGGTTCCAGGCTCCAAAGGGCACACCGTCGCGGACATGTTTGGGGTTGTTTGTGGCATGGGCATCATGACATGCCCTGCAGGTCCGACCCTTTACCTCCAGATTGACATGGACGTAATGAAGATTCTGTTGACCGTTTCGAAAATTGGTCAAAGTGGTGGTAGACTGCTCCTGGGCAATGGTCTGCTCATGACACATAAAACAGAGCTTATAATTATTTGCATCGTATGGGGCATAGAAAACCGGCGGGAAATATTCCCGCAATATTCTGTAATTATTGGAACCATGGGGAGAATGACAGGCTGAACAGTCATTTTGCTTGATGGGACCGTGATGGATTTTGTTCTCATCCAGTATAGGCTTCATATTAGCCACAAGTGTTTTTCCGCTGCCATATTCCCTGTCATGACAGCTAAGACAGAGGTTTGCAGGCTCTTTAAGCAGCTGGTTGGGATAATCAGAAACATGGGGATCATGGCACCCTAGACATTTTTTCTCCGTTTCGAGTCCGCCGTGCTTATTTGTAGAGTTCTCCGCAATCTCCTGAATATCATCATGACATTCAAGACAGAGGTCTTGTTTCCCGTCAGCGGCAAAATTGAATTCATAATTTCCGCTATGGGGATTGTGACAAAGAATACAATCTTCTTCTACAGGTGAGTGTATATGTTTTTTCCCCTTAAAAGATTCCTCCTTGTTGAAATGGCAGGAGTAACAAAAAGCATTCCCCTCGTCCAAAAGGAGCTTTGGATAGTCACCTGCATGGGGTTGGTGACAAACGCTGCAGCCGCCCACGGCCACCGGGCCATGAATAAATTCTCCGGCTATAATTTCTGGTTTGTCGTGGCACATAAAACATAAATTCTCGCCTTCGCCGCGCAACATAAACTCATAAGGGGATTGATGCGCGTCATGACATCCGGTGCATTCTCCTTCCAGTACCGGAGGATGGGTAACCTTACCGGTAAACTCCTTGTCATGGCATTCATTACAGAGTTGGCCTACATTCTCTATAGGCTTGAACTCGTGTTCTGCAGTCAGGACATGGCAGATGGTACACTGGCCGACTGATGCAGGACCATGAACGTATTTTTCCTTGCCCATAGTGGCGTGGCATTCAGAGGTGACGCAGGATTTTTTTTCCACAGCTACTGCATCGCTACTCACAGCACCCATGCAGCCGAAGAAAAAGAAGAAAAGGGGGACTGCCACTACGACAGAAAAAAATGAAGGAATTGTATTGAATGTTCTTCCTGTATTCATGCGACCTCCAAGGCAAAATTTTTAGGCTTTTATTTATGGTAAAGGATAAAAATCATTGAACACATCCTATTAAATGTATATATTTTTTGACCTTATAGCAATATTAAATTTTATCTCAATGAGCACAGTTCCCAAAACCAGCAGGCTGTGGCGGGGCATAGGAAAACCCGTTTATCATAGCGGGGGAGCAGGGGGCAGGCTTGACCCCATTTAGTGAATATTTTATTGACATCCCGTTGGCAAATATTAAAAACTCAATATTGACAAACTTGACAAGACTAACCACTCTTTAAAAAGATTACCAACTACCAAGAGGCGCGCATGCAGATCAAGATAAACGGACAAATCGAGAAAATTGCTCAAACCAATCTCACCATTACCCGGCTGTTGGAAGTAAAAAAAGTCGAATCCCCGGACTTGGTCTCGGTATTGCTTAACGATGAGATTGTGGATCGGGCCCAATATGAAACCATTAAGCTCTCGGACAACGATACAGTTGAATTCCTCTATTTTATGGGGGGCGGAGTCGGCTGATGAAGGGATTTGCTTACTATGATTGATTTTACTAGCGAACAACTGGAACGTTATAGCCGTCATATCCTTCTGCAGGATGTCGGGGTGGAGGGCCAGATCAAGCTTTGCGAAGCAAAGGTTTTAATCATCGGCGCCGGCGGCCTCGGGGCCCCGGTTGCCCTCTATCTCGCCGCAGCCGGAATCGGTACGCTCGGCATTCTTGACCACGACCGGGTGGAGATATCAAATCTTCAACGACAGGTAGTTCATTTTACCAAGGACATCAATGTTTCCAAGGTCACATCGGCCAAAGAAAAAATGCTTGCCATCAATCCCGACCTCACGGTCAGGACCTATCAAGAAATGCTGTGCGCCGACAATGTCCGGGACATCATCCGCGGCTACGATTTTATTGTTGAAGGCACGGACAACTTCCCGACCAAATTTCTGGTAAATGATGCCTGTATCATGGAAAATATCCCCTTTTCCCATGGCGGCATCCTGCGTTTCACCGGCCAGACCATGACCG
>JAFDCT010000016.1 GCA_019312695.1 Deltaproteobacteria bacterium
CGGAAGCGAAAGTTCTATTTCTTTTTACCGATTTGGGAATTATCGGTACAATTTCCTTTTCACGAATTCCAAATTTCTTTAATATGGCCGCGCTCAGTTCGCCCGAGGTTTTATATTCAGCAGCCAAAGGACTCCCTTGCGGCAGTTGGACTCCGGCACTAAGTATCAACGAGTAATTCTTGGACCTGAACTCATCCGATAATTTTTTGAGGCCATAATCCTCGAGGAAGTTATCCTGAATGAGGATATCTGCGTCTACCGGATTCGTAGGCGCCAGGAAAGGATGAATAGTAAGTAGAAACAAGAACAGAACGAGGCCTCCCAAAGCCAGAATCCCCACCCAGCCGATCCAGGTAAGCCTCCAGCATTCTTTACGTTCTATGAGTTGCATAGGACGAACTATACATATATATTTATCACCCCGCAAACTTGAGAAAAAAATATGTTGAGGTTCGTTTAGTAGCTAAGTCAAGGTAGTGATAAAAAATAAATTTGTGCAGGAAAATTTTGAAGTTAGTATATTAAAATTTATTAATTTCCATCACTATATATAGATAAACCATTAATTATGTGACAGGAGTAAAAACATGTCTATTAGATCGATAACTTTTACTACATTTTTGGCATTCAGTTTGATAGTTATGTTACACGGAGAACTCAGAGCAGAGTTTGATAAAAACAAGGATTACCATTCAGCTCACATGTTAATGAACTACGGCTTGAATATGATTGCCGATGGCTCAAGCATGATTATCTCTGCAAATATGGATATTAAAACAACCCTCTTAGAACAGCCGATTAATTATGGAACCGAAACCATAAACTTTGGGAAATCGTTTGTCGAAAGGGCATTGAAAGGTCCCGATATGGTTGAAATGCACATGCAGAATGAGGATGACGAAAATGACATGATGCTTGCCACTCACAAGCTCGGCCAGCTAATGCTTCAGGTTGCTTACTCACCAGAAATTTTTGAATCTGATCTTTTAAAAAACTCTGAAATAGCTCATAATTTATTAGTTATACAGTTGGAAGCCAATAATGCCTTGATGATGTCAGCCCAAGGTTCCAATATGATAATGACTGGCCAAACTGGCCCGCCGGAGAAATATATAAATCGGTTTTTTATCGATCAGGGTAGAACTATGATTGGAAATGCCAGGGAAGTTGTTTTCGATCTGCTTCATGGCAAAGATATGAAAAATTTTGCTAATAAAAAATTAAGCCCGCCAGAAAAGGAGTTTTATGAGTATACAAGAAAGCAACTCATAAATAGCGTTGAAATTATTAATTTACTCTACCAAATGGAGTTTGAAGAATAATTTGCTTAAGGGAAGCTACCAAAAAAGTTGTTTTTTATTTATAATTTATATTTCGGCTATCTCTTTACAATCGTTAATAATTTTTGAAATATCAAGATAATATCCTAGATATATTTAACCCTGCCCAGATCGGGCGGGGTTTTTTATTTCAATTCACATTGCCAGTGGACATATTTGCTGGTAAAAAATCTTCACAGACTCAAAATTGTTACAAGAAATTTAAGCTCAGCAATTCCGCACTTTCGGAACACATTGTAACAGATGATTTATACTTCCAATAATAACAATTATTTATACACGAAACGAAACATAAAATATTTAAAGAAGAAGACCCCAAAGAAAAAATTTTTCTATCGGCGCAACAGAAAAAAATGAGCAAAGCTACATCATGGAAAAGAAAAGAATGCTAAAATATTGTTTGTTTTTTTTCATTTTTGGGATTGTAATGGCGGCGCATTGCTCCTTTGCCTCTTACGATCTGGTCTATGAAGGTGTTGCAAGGAACGCCGATGGTAAAGTGCTCTATATTGAAAAACACAAAGCTGAATTCAATAAAGAGGGAAAAATAGCAAGAGCTACTACTAATTATGTTCGAGAAGATGGCGAACTAATAGGAGTTTTGAAGTCAGATTTTACCAAAGCTGTGACTGCTCCAGATTATCTTTTTCGTGATTTACGGGATGGATCCGAGCACGGCATTCGCCTGAATGACAAAGATTTAATCCTTTTTAAAAAGGAAAAGGATGGGCAGGAGCAACAGAAAGCTTTCAATAAAGCCAAATTTGATGAAGGTGTTCTTTTGGTTGGTTGCCAAGGTTTACACTATTACTTGATTGACCATTTAGAAGAGATTAAAAGCCGGGAAAAGATTCCAATAAAGTTTTTAATTCCTGGTAAGTTAACGTACTACAGTTTTATTATGTACTACCAAGATGAAAACGATGGTATCGTAAAGCTTAAAATAAAGATTTCCAATTTCTTTTTACGTTTGTTTGCTCCTACTTTGGATGTGCTCTATAGAAAATCAGACCGCAAACTGTTAAAATATTTTGGGGTTTCTAATTTGCTGGATGATAAAGGCGAGTTACAGAAAGTATCCATAGAATACAAATATTAAAAAGGCTGTATGAATTATGAAACCATTATTGTCTTGTAAGTAATTGCATCATGTTAGGCTGGTTTACTCAACGGGCAAGACTTAAAAGCAAGAAAGAAAAAGAAATTATTCGTTTTCGATAACCTTCAACCTGATATTACATGCATGAGAGAAGGCTATAGAGAGTCCAAATTTTTGGTGATATGTCTGACATGGTCAACTAGAAAACACCCATCAATTTCTCTCTTTTGGGGGGAATTTTAATTTCATATACAGGCTAATTATTGGTAGTTGAAAAGTTTCAATGGCTGGTATAATTCAAAAATCATGAATCACTCCAAAAATATAAAGATGTCGGGTGGATATGTGTACTCCAAACGTTTACTTGGCAGAACATGGAAAATGGTTGCGTAAAGATTGGAGTGTGCTGCAAGAAACAAGCAACCAATCAACCGTATAATTAATATCGTAATTTCAGAAAGTTATGCTTTCGTTTGATCTCCTGTAGGCCTTGATCTTACTGCTTCTAAGTGGCGAAGTTTCCAAAAGTCGCAACGCTTCGTTGAAAAACTTTCCTCTCCCAATATCACTCTTTATTTGTCATATAATCCTATCTTTCCGCTTGGCCGTTATCCTTGGACCTTGTATCCTAATTTTAAAAAGCCTTTATTCACTTGAGACTCTTAAATCATGCGTCATATCCGGATCAGCATTATTCTCCTACCGTTACTCCTGGTCGTGCTTCCTCTGACCGGAGTAATGTTCAGGGGAGAGACTCTAGGCCCATACCTTGAGTTCCCGCCGCTGACACGATATGTTCAGCATGCCCCCTTCTCCTTGTCTGCATTTATTTTCCTTGCCCTGTTGGTGCTGGTATTCCTGCTCCCGCTCTTCCGGAACTGTATCAGGGCAGCCGGATATGTTGATACAAGATCACACCCAAAAAGACCTTTCCCCTTGTGGGGTTATGGCGGCATTATACTTATTGGAGTCTCCTGGTTCCTCGCCTGGACAAGGTTTGAATGGTTCGTCCCCCTGCAGGCCTACACCTTTTTCCCCCTGTGGCTCGGTTATATAGTAAGTATAAACGCTCTGACCTGCAGCAGGACGGGAAACTGCCTGCTTGTCAACCGGACTCGATTTTTTCTGGCCCTGTTTCCCGCAAGCTGTCTTTTCTGGTGGTTTTTCGAATACTTGAACCGTTTTGTGCAGAACTGGTACTACCTGGGGGTGGAGAATTTTTCACCCGCCCAATACATCATCCATGCGAGCCTCAGTTTTTCCACGGTGCTGCCGGCTGTGCAAAGCACGACTGA
>JAFDCT010000017.1 GCA_019312695.1 Deltaproteobacteria bacterium
ATTTTTGTCATGCCCGGAAAAAACAAGCGGGAAGAGATTTCTTCCATGCCTGGCGTATTCAGGTTCTCGGTCGATCAATTAGCCAAGGAAGGTAAAGAGTGTCTCAAGCTAGGCATAAACTCGGTCATCCTCTTCGGTCTGCCTGAAAAAAAAGACCCCATGGGTTCCGGTGCACATATAAAGGACGGTATTGTTCAACGCGCAATCAGGGAATTAAAGAATAAGGTGCCTGAGCTTATAGTTATTACTGATGTCTGTCTCTGCGAGTATACTTCCCATGGCCACTGCGGCATTATCCTTGAAAGCCAGGTCGACAATGATACAACCCTTGAGGTCCTGGCCAAAACGGCAGTTTCCCATGCCATGGCAGGAGCCGACATGGTTGCCCCCTCAGATATGATGGACGGCCGGGTCGGTGAGATACGAGCAGCCCTTGACGAGGAAAATTTTGATACTATTCCTATCATGTCCTACGCTGTCAAATATGCCTCTTCATTTTATGGTCCCTTCCGTGATGCAGCTGACTGCGCACCCCAGGAAGGTGATCGCCGAGGCTACCAGATGGATCCGGCAAACGCCCGGGAAGCCCTCAGGGAGGCAACTCTGGATGTTGAAGAGGGAGCCGACATCCTCATGGTCAAGCCTGCGATAGCATATCTAGACATAATTTCCAAGCTGCGGGAAGAATTCGACCTGCCAGTAGCTGCCTACCATGTCAGTGGTGAGTATGCCATGATCAAGGCAGCCGGGGCAAAAGGCTGGATAGAGGAGGAACGGGTTATGGCCGAAACACTGCTCAGTATAAGACGGGCCGGAGCCGAGATCATTCTGACCTACTTCGCCAAGGATATGGCCAGACTGCTCCAGGGCTAAATCGAATTTTTCATGATTATTTCATCCTGGTCAGGAAAATCCTGGCCGGGTTGTTTAACCTTTATCTGAATCCATACAATGCCCAACACCTCCACCATGAATTTCCAGGCTTATCTCGAGGATGCCTACCGTATCATCAAGGAAGAGCCCGTTATTCTTATCCTTGGTGGCTTCATTGTTCAGTTGCTGACCATACTTTCCATGACAATTCTGGCCGGACCCTTAATGGGAGGCTACTTCCTTCTTATCATTTATTATCTGCGGGATAACAGGAAACCTTCCTTCAACGATATCTTTTCAGGCCTGCAGCACTTAGGCCGGTTATTGCCCTTTTTCCTTGTTCTGGTCCTTATCCTGGTAGGTTTCATGGTGCTGATCCTGCCGGGTTTCCTTTTTGCTACCTGGTGGCTTTATGTCCTGCCCCTTATGGTAGACAGAAAAATCTCCTACAGCGAGGCCATGCGGCTTAGCATGAACAAGGTCAATGAAACAGGCTTTTTCATGCATTTTGCCTTTCTACTGCTGATAACTGTCATCCCAATGATGCTTTTAAACTTTTTAAGCACAGTGTTACCCTTTCTTTTTGTCCTGAAGATTCTCCTGCCACCCCTCCAGGCAGGCTGCCTTGCCAGTCTCTATATTGATCAGTTCAGCGAACCAGAACCCGCGCCTGCCTCAAAAGTTGGTACTGACGCTGCACCAGACCTGACAGAGGATTTACAAACGGAACCTGATTTGGCAAAAGTTTCGGAACCACACGTGAAGGAATCAACAAAAGAGGTTATGGAATCAGATAAAGATACGCCGGCTGAAGATCAAATATAAAAATATGGCGGAGAAAGCCAAATGTTGAGTTCATTAAAAAAAGGCCGGACACTCAGGTGAAAAGTTGAGTTAATGCTCAAAACCCCTTTCAGAGATTTTGAGCAATTGATACATAAAATGTTGTTTTTGCTTTAGAGGATGAGATCACCCAGGAGTCACCTTTGTGGTGCCTGGCGATTTCTTTGACAGTTGCAAGCCCCAGCCCGGTTCCTGCCGGCATATCATGACCACCCCTCCTTTTAAAAATCTCAAAAATTACTGCAGTCTCATCAGGCGGTATAATTTCTCCATCGTTTTGCACGCTTAAGACATGATGTGCCCCTGACGACTCATAGCCGAGCACGATTTCACTTAGAGCGCTACCGCCATATTTTAAAGCGTTATCCACCAGGTTCCTGTAGACCCGCAGCAATGCATTTTCATCAGCCCTGATCAGAGGCATCTCAATATTCGTCTCAGTCCATTGAATTTTTCTTTTCTTGAGTTGGGGAACAAATTCCTCTTTAATGGTCTTCCAGATGCATTTCAGGTCGAGGTCTTTCAAGTGAAGAGGGGCTTCCCGCGTAGAAATATAGGTATTAATGTCTTCAGACAGGGCTACTATCTGTTCTGAACTTTTGAGAATCTGGCAAAGAAAATTCTCCAGCTTTTCCTCTGAAAGTTCCTTGAATTTTTTTTGCATTATCTTAACCAGTCCATGAATTGCAACCGCCGGATTCTTAAGGTCATGGGACACCGAGTTTGTAAACTGCTTGATCATTTCCGACTGTTTTATGAGTCTGTCCTCGGCCTGCCTGCGTTTTATGACCTGCCACATCCCTTCGATAAGCAGCTGCAGCTGCCTGATATCATTTTCATCATAATCCTTGCGTTTATTGCCTACGGCGGCAAGTGCGACAATTTTTTCATTGTCAAAAAGTGGCACTG
Source organism: Deltaproteobacteria bacterium (assembly GCA_019312695.1). Lineage (GTDB taxonomy): Bacteria > Desulfobacterota > Desulfobulbia > Desulfobulbales > BM004 > BM004. The sequence continues at coordinate 2,626 of JAFDCT010000017.1, forward strand.
CCATAAATCTCTCAATCCCGATATGACCTTCAGGAATACCCTTTTTACTAGGGGTAGACTGGTAATTGTTAATAATTATCGACCGCCTTTGGCGAACCGCCTCTCCCCAGATGCCGGCTTTCTCTATATTGAACACAATCGGTTTATTGTGAATTTCACAGTGCTCCATGACACTTTTCGACCAGGCATGGATACTCATCTGGGACTCATCTTCATTAAGAAACCCCAGGAACCCTATAGTGCTTGCAGTAATCGGCAGGGATGACTCAAGAACAAAATGGCAGATATCCTTGACCGGTAATGTTTGCATATCATAAAGCTGGATCAGTGTTGCCTGCCGCAGTTCATTGAGTTTTATAACTCTCTGAGCCTTTTTCTGTTCTGTGATATCACGGTTGCTGGCGCGGCGACCGCGGAACTTTCCATCAGCAGAATATACAGGCTGGCAGAAATGGGATATCCAGCGCTCCTCACCTGTCTTCGTTATGATACTAAATTCCAGATGGTAAACGTTGGCACTGTCAAGCTCATCGGTTAAATGCGCTTCAAAACATGCCCGGTTATCAGGGTGTACAATTTTACCCAGTAAAGCAGGAGGTTCATTGATGAACTCTGCGATCTCGTAACCGGTTATCCTCGTGAAAGATGGGGATATATAGTTAAAAAATCCCTTTTCATTAATCCAGTATTCCCAGTCATAGGTAAAATCAGCCACAGTGCGGTACTTTTCTTTACTTGCCTGCAGAGCAGTTTCAGCTTCAATCCGGTCCGTGATATCAAGAGCAATCTGCAGGTGCACAATCCTGCCGTCAAACCATTCAATGGCCCGGTCACGGATGGAATACCAGCGACCGGTAAGGGTATTCTGCATCTCCGAGGCTATTACCTCTGCGATTTCACCATCAGGTGTAATGAGTTTGCTGTTGGGACAGAAAGGACAAGGGCCCGTCATATTGGCCTGCAGTACCTGCCAGCAGACTTTACCGGTTATATGGCCAAAAAGCTTTTCAGCATGGCGATTGGCAAAAAGAATTTCATAAGATTGCAGGTCGGCGACATATACAAAGGCCTCAAGGCTGTCGAGCACCTTGAAAAGTTGATCCTGCTTCTCCCACAACAGCTTTTCAATACTCTTGTGCCCGGATAGCTCCTGTTCCAGGAGTTTAACCTTTTCCTGCAGCTCACTGTATGAGGGTTTCACTGCCATGCAATTACCGGTCTTATGGAAGGGTACTGAATAAATTACTTGCAACGTGTATTCAATGCTGCCTGTTAATGAATTTGACCTTGAAAAAATGAATTTTAAAGCCCGTAGCAAAAATGAAAAAATTTTTTTTGCTTCTTGTCAAGCATTATAATTCTATATTGGTTTTGATAGTGACTGATTTATACCACAGAACCGCAACAAGTAAGCCCCCGAAAACATCCGCAGCTATATCCCAACCACTCACATTGCGGCCCGGGATAAAGGATTGATGGAACTCATCAGTTATGCCGAAAATAAGGCAGAACATAACAATCATTATTGCGAGGAAAAAGCGATTTGAGTCATTTGCAAATGGATGGAGCCCGTAGACAAATGTTCCGGCCAGGATACCATAGGCGATGGCGTGGGCTGCTTTATCAAGGCCAGGAAACTGCGGCAGCGGGGCAAAATCACCGGGCTGGTGGGACAAATAAAAAATCATCCCCATGATGAGTGCCATGGGGATGAATCGCAAATAAACTTTCAATGCAAAACCGCTTCAGCAGCTAACAAGGATAATTAACCATATTAAACTGCTTTTTCTGTAATGATAATGAGTTGAACGGGTTAGGCTTCTTTGGGCGGCGCCTGTTCCTGTTCAACATGGACACTTTCCAGCAGTTCAGACGAATACCTTTTCTTAATGCGCTTGATTGCTGCACTGATCGGATGGGTCGGGTAGTTTTCAATTGTCTTAACTTTCTTATCTTTATAAGCGGTTATGACAAACTGTTTTTCTTCGATTTCAAAGGTATGAGTCCAGTTTATTTCTATGGTCTCGGGATTTTCTTCAAAATCAACGGTCAGAATTTCCTTAGCAGCGGCTACCTGCAACGCATCGGACTGACTCACCTCCAGCATCCAGGCATCACCGCCTGTAGTTGAAAAGAGGACAAACACTCCCAGTTCATGCACCTTTTGCACGCCCTGACTTGCCTTCTCCTGAATTTTGCTAATGGCATTCTGCAGAGAAATCTGTGCTTGCTGGATCTCTGTAAGATTAGTACCGGCTGTCTGCTGCTTTCCCAGACAGCAGCGTTTGAATTTTCTGCCACTTCCGCAGGGGCATGGATCATTCCTGCCTACTTTAGCCATTGTAATCTCCTTTAATAATATAAATACGAGTCTACGAACAAACTATACTATATCAAATAATTAAAGCCAATCCACTCTAAAATGGAACACTTGACTGAACATACCGGTTAAAAAATGCAATGGCAATTTTTTACCGCTGCATTTGCAAGCGGTCATTTTCTGAAAAAACGGGAAATCAGGGAAATTATGATGCTGATAATTATCATGGTCGTGATGGGGATGTATATCTTCAGATTCGGCCTGTCAATTACACTATCCCCCGGCAGTCGTCCTATGGGAATCTTGCCGAGCCATGGCCACAGAAGCCCGACAGCAAGAAATATTGCTCCCAGTATGATCAGGGTTCTCTGCATGGCTAACCTCTTTAATTCAAGCTTGTATAAACAAAAAATAGTTTTTTCAAGGCCATTTCACGCAGCCGAGCAAAGAAATAA
>JAFDCT010000018.1 GCA_019312695.1 Deltaproteobacteria bacterium
CATATCCTTTATCGAATATAAACTCGGGACTCACATCTTCCTGGCCTATTTGGAGTTTCTGTGCCAAAAGACCCCGTGCCAGTTCCATATCATATTCAATTATCCAGTCGTTATCACATAGCATGGCATTCCTGTCAAATGAAGTATCACCAGGGCATGCCGGGCAGAAAAGTCGAAAAATGACCTGTGGCGCCAAAACATTATCCCGCAGGTGAAATTGTACCTTGTGAGTACCGCATTCGCATATTTTCCTAACATCAATACACATCAACTCTCCTCATATCTTTTCATAATCTTAAATGAATCGTATTGTTAAGGTCGCCCATGAAGAAACGCTATAGAATGAATAGTAATGCCGCTTCGTTCTCCTGACAATTATTTTCTTGCCAATTCCACTGGAATGCTATAAAGATGGCCTCTTTTTGTAAATGCTCCTCCGAGGAAACACCCATTATGGTTCAAAATAAAATCAGAAATATTGCAATCATTGCCCACGTCGACCACGGCAAGACCACCCTGGTAGACCAGTTTTTCAAACAAAGCGGCATGTTCAGGGACAACCAGGCCATGACCGAAAGGCTCATGGACTCAATGGACCTGGAAAAGGAACGGGGCATTACCATTGCGGCAAAGAACGGTTCGTTTTGTTATAAGGACTACTGGATCAATATAATAGATACCCCGGGCCATGCTGATTTCGGCGGTCAGGTTGAAAGAGTGCTGCGTATGGCGGACGGTTGCCTGTTGTTAGTCGATGCCCAGGAAGGACCTATGCCGCAGACTTATTTTGTCCTGAAAAAAGCCCTGGCCATTTCTTTGCCAACCATCGTTGTCATCAACAAAATAGACAAACCCGCTGCCCGACCCGACTGGGCCGTCGACCAGGTCTTCGACCTGTTTGTCAAACTGGAGGCGCCTGACGAATTACTTGATTTCCCGATCATTTATGCCTCAGCAAAAGGAGGCTATGCCTTGAACAGTGCAGGGGACCCCATAATTGGTGCATCCATGACGCCATTGTTCGAAAAAATCATTGAGTTTATTCCACCTCCGGCCGGCAACCCTGATGGTATTTTACAACTCCAGGTAAACACTATTGATTATTCCCCATATTTGGGCAAGCTGGGCATTGGCAAGGTTGTAAACGGAACCATCAGCATAAATCAGAATATCGTTGTGGCCAAAAGAGACGGCTCCATTTCTCCCGTACGCATATCAAAAATTTTCAGGTTTGAACGTGATCAGAAAATAGCGGTCGAAAAAGCCCAGGCCGGCGAAATTGTCGCCGTGGCGGGCTTGGATGACATTACCGTAGGCGTCACCTTCACATCTCCCGAAACTCCCAAACCACTGCCTCTTATAGATATAGACCCTCCAACTATTGCCATGCACTTCATTCCCAATGATTCACCATTTGCCGGCCAGGACGGCCAGTTTGTCACCTCGCGTCAGATTGAGGATCGCCTCTTCCGTGAGACTCTGGGTGACGTTGCCCTCCAGGTTGAAGCACTTGGCGGTGGGGCTGGCTTCAAAGTATCAGGCCGTAGTGAACTGCATCTTTCAATACTGATAGAAAAAATGCGGCGTGAAGGGTATGAATTCCAGGTAACACGCCCGGTAGTCATCATGAAGGAAGAAGATGGTCAAGTACTTGAGCCATACGAGGAACTGACCATCGACGTTGATGAAAATTACCAGGGACCCGTCATAGAAAAGCTGGGCAGACTCAAGGGAAAGATGCTAGAAATGAACCGGCGAAACGCGATGATACGTTTGGCCTACAAGGTTCCCACCCGAGGGCTTATAGGTTTTCGCAGTGAATTTCTCACTCTTACCAAAGGCATGGGCGTCATGAACTATGTTTTTGCCGGATACGGCCCCTATGCAGGCGAAATAACCAACCGGACGAGCGGGGTTCTGGTAGCTAAGGAAGACTGCACAACCGTGGCGTATGCCCTGTTCAACCTGCAGGAACGCGGCACCCTTTTTCTTGGTCCAGGTGTCAAAGTATATAAGGGGCAGATTGTCGGGGAACACACCCGGGCCGGTGACCTTGTGGTCAATCCTGCAAAAGGCAAGAAACTGACGAATATCAGGGCCGCAGGTTCTGATGAAAATGTTATTCTTACACCTCCAACCCTCCTCAGCCTTGAAGACTGCATCGCCTTTATCAACGACGATGAACTTGTCGAGGTCACCCCGGCAGCAATTCGACTCCGCAAAAGAAAAAATTAGGTAAAAATACTCATATGGTGTATGGTATTTCCGCTGATTTTCATGCTCAGCGGAAATATAGAAATATGCAAAAACCTGTCAGTTGCCTTCTGGCAAGGGCTTGAATGGAAATTTCTACAAAAGGAGGTTGGCTAAAATGAAATTAAAACTGATAAGTGTGCTTCTTATAGTTATGCTCGCCGTTGCCGGCTGCTCTTCTTCCGGGAGCAAATCAAGTCCTACTGAAGAAAAAATTGCCACTATCAACACCCTGATGTCCAAGGGCTATGAAATGTCTCAAAACCAGCGTGAAACAATCAATCAGCTGACTGCCGACGGTAAAAAACTGGTGAGCGAGGGAAAAACGGCTGAGGCAAATAAGCTTTTTGATGAGGCCATCAAATTGCTTGAAGTTATCGGTGAGACTGACCGCTTCAACAAAAGCGAATAAAAGATATTAGATGCCGGGAGCCTTGCCAAGGTGTCCCGGCATACTCTGCCCTGCATGATTTCCATACCAATTGAAACAGAAAGTATCCGCCTCGCCCAGTTACTGAAACTTGCCAGCGTAGTGCAGGATGGTGCCGAGGCAAAATTCCGGATTGCCAACAGGGAGGTCAGGGTAAATGGTGAAGTGGAAATCCGGAGGGGCCGCAAACTCCGGGTCGGCAACCTGGTCGAAGTTGACGGCGAAACCTATGAGATTGTTGCTGGCCGATCATCTGCCACGTGATTAATGCCAGGCTTATTCGCTATCCGGCTCATAACATGATCAGGACGGCGGTCATGGCTGTGGACCAGATAACATCTGTGGGCAGGTGCCTTTCACAGGTTACATCAAAAAACATATCGGCACGGGCTGGAAATTCCTCGTCTCCCTTCCACAGGATAAAGGTTACCGGCACTCTGGGAAATGGATGCAGCCGTATCGAAGCATCACCATGCTCCAGCTGCTGGCCCCCCATTTCCAAACCAATCTCATAAAAACCTTCAAAATCGTCGGCATACTTGGCTGCCATCTTATCCAGGGGCAGCACATGCGTCCCCTTTAGAAAAATTTCACCACCGACCAGGCTGGCAGGACTGACCATCTGGCCGGAAAGAGGAATATTTTTGGCGCTGCCGAGATACCAGAGAACTGCCAGGTCAAAAAAATGGCCCAGTCCACGGAGAAGCTGTCCCCCCCGGGGAGAGTGACTTGTAATTGTAAAATTGGAGGGATCTACGTAAATTTCCTGCCCAAAAGATTGGATAATAAACTTGTTTGATGCAAAGTCATGCTGCACACCCGCCAGCTTACATATAATTCCCGGCTCTTTATCAGCAAGCAGGGCCCAGGCCAATTGGTTTCCACTTAAAACATGCTCAGGCATTTTTACCCCTTTAAAGAAATCAGAATCCAGTTACCCGGTTTCCTTGGTTATGTACCATCAAGGGCCAGACGTATAAGCAGAAGGCTACTTTAATCAATATATTTTTTAATATATCATATATTACTGGCAGAGAGAATACCCGGAATCTGCCACAGTAAAAATTAAAATTTAACAAATAAGCAAAAATAAAGGCAGGCTGGTTGACATATATGAAAGATGCCTTAGATTAGTAGGCAGCAATGGAGCCCGATGAAGCCACTCTTCAGGTTTCATCGGGATATTTTTTTTATTTCACAGGAGGATGCAAATGAATATTGCAGATAAATTGTATGTAGCCATAGACTACACTTTGACACTGGATTCCGGTCAGGAGATTGATAAATCCCCTGCGGGACAGCCCCTGGGTTTTATTACCGGACTCGGCCAGATTATACCTGGGCTGGAAAAAGCGCTCATGGGCAAGGCGGCAGGCTATAATAGCAAGATCGTCGTTGAACCGGAGGATGCTTATGGCCCGGTTAAAGATAATCTTTATCAGGATATTCCCAGAAACCAGTTTCCGGGTGATGTTGACGTCAAACCCGGCATGGCTTTCGAGGCTCAGGGTCCTCATGGTCCGTTCATGATCACCGTGTCACAGGTAAATGATAATGATACTGTTACTGTTGACCTCAATCACCCCATGGCAGGTAAACAGCTGCACTTTGATGTCAATGTCGTTGAAGTACGCGAACCTTCTGCTGAGGAACTGGCCCAAGCCACTGCCAGCCTCAATTCAGGCTGTGGCTGCGGCTGTGGTCCAGATAATGCTGATGTCTGTGGAACCGGATGTAACTGCGGTTAATATTTTTTACCGGACATAAAAAAAGCCCCGCAAATTGCGGGGCTTTTTTTATGAAATTGTCTACTTGATCTTATAACTGAACAACGTTGTCAGCAGCCGGACCTTTAGGGCCATCGACAACTTCGAATTGCACTCTGGCTCCCTCATCAAGGGTTTTAAAACCATCTGTTTTTATTGCTGAATAATGAACGAATACATCTCCACCATTATCCTGTTCAATAAACCCGAATCCCTTAGACGCATTAAACCATTTTACTGTACCTTCTTTCACCTCTTAACTCCTTTGTATTAGGCTATTGCCAAGCCACTTAATAAGAATACCCGATTTGTTCTCGGGCCGGCAGGCTGTTTTCCGGCCCCTTATAATAAAACCGCACAATCCATGGGTTCCTGATTGTGCGGTTCATTTTATTGGGGCTTATAAACCAACAGACACTGCACAACTAATGTGCGCAAAGATAACAACAGATTTTAAACAAATCAAGAAAAATAAATACTTATAGAAAAAATACAGGGAAAAGATTTACCACTCAGTAAAAACTTTCAGGATCAATTGCCCAGCAGCCTGCCGTGGTTTCCGTCCTCATGTCTCAGCGTTTTATGGATGGTTATTTTTCTGCCTTCCGCCTTTCCAGCAGTATATGTACCCGAGCAATAAATACCCGGTGAACGGTATTGAACCTTGCGCAGCCTCGGAAAACGTCGGCTGGTAAATTCAGCCAGGCCAGGATCTTTAGCCACAACCAGTGCGCTTATGGTTTTCTGTGGTCGCCGGCCTGCTGATAACTTTGCGGACAGCCCGTTTTTTTTCTCTTCCTGTTCGAGTTTCTCCCTGAATCCCTGCAGCAGGCCAAGAATATATGTTTTTCTGAGTTTACCCGGTACCCTGATGGTTTTTCTGTAATTCTGCCAGAGTAATTCCACCCTGTAATGCAGAAAATCATAGACATGCCTGGCAAAAGCTACATTCTCCATGGTGCCTAGCATTTCAATGGTCTTGAACGACTCAAGGCTTTCGGGAGCAAAAAGTTCTGAATAAACGATGTCCACGTAAAAATAATCCATGAGAAGAGTCGCTATTCTGCGCTCGATTATATGCAGTCTCTTCTTTCCGGTATTAATAATCTCATAGCTGTAACGTGATGCTGCTC
>JAFDCT010000019.1 GCA_019312695.1 Deltaproteobacteria bacterium
AAGCTTTATGCGCTGGGCCTCCCCGCCGGATAAGGTAACCGAGGACTGCCCCAGACTGATATAGGAAAGCCCGACGTCAGTAAGGGTCTGCAGCCTGTTTTTAATGGGTGGTATATTGGTGAAGAAATCCAGGGCCTCCTGGACGGTCATGGTCAGGATGTCGGCAATGTTTTTGCCGCGGTATTTCACCTGCAGGGTTTCCCGGTTATACCTTCTGCCTTTACAGGTATCACAGGTTATATATATGTCAGGCAGAAAATGCATGGCGATCTTGATAACACCGTCACCTTCGCAGGCCTCACAGCGCCCGCCCTTGAGGTTAAAGCTGAACCGCCCCGGTCTATAGCCTCTGGCCCGGGACTCAGGAAGACGGGCCAGCAGGTCACGAATCGGCGTCAGCACACCTGTGTAGGTGGCCGGGTTGGAGCGCGGCGTCCTGCCAATGGGGCTCTGGTCAATGTCAATGACCTTGTCGATATTCTCCAGGCCGCTGATGGCAGCGCAATTCAACCCTAATACCTTGCTTCCGGAGCGCACATGCTGGACAGCACCTTTATAGAGGGTCTCGATGATCAGGGAGCTTTTGCCGGAGCCGGAAACACCTGTTACACAGGTCATTACCCCTAAGGGAATCTTCGCATCTATTTTTTTCAGGTTGTTTGCTATGGCCTGCCTGATTGTAATGGTCCCGTTTTTACTTTTTTTTATTTTCCGCCTTTTTAAAGGGACCGGGATATTCAATCGGCCGGAAAGATATTTACCGGTGAGAGAGGCAGGGTTCTCTAAAAGCTCTTTTACCGGGCCGCTGTATACAATTTCTCCACCATGGACCCCTGCTCCGGGCCCCATGTCAAGAACATGGTCCGCGGCCAGGATGGTTTCCGCATCATGTTCAACCACGATTACAGTATTGCCAAGATCCCGAAGGCTGGCCAGGGTGTTTATCAGTCTCTGGTTGTCACGCTGGTGCAGACCGATGCTTGGTTCGTCAAGGATATAGAGCACGCCGGCCAGGCGGGAGCCTATTTGGGAAGCCAGGCGAATGCGCTGCGCTTCACCACCGGACAAGGTCCCGGCTTGCCGGGCCAGGGCAAGATAACCAAGCCCGACATCTTTGAGGAATGAAAGGCGATCCATGATCTCTTTAATAACAGGCTCCGCAATCTTTTTCTCTCTGGAAGAAAATGAAATGGCGGGGAGCTCAAGCAATAGACGGTCTATGCTCATCAGGGTCAGCTCGTAAATATTCCATGGACCTATGCGGACAGCCAGGGCTTCAGGTTTCAGCCTGGCACCCTTGCAGGAGGGGCAGGGCTGCTCATTCATGAATTCCGACAGCTCTTCCCGCACCATGGCCGAGGCCGTCTCCTGGTAGCGCCTGGCCATCTGGGGCAGAATGCCCTCAAATGCGGTTTGGGCTGTCAGCCGACGCCTTTCCTTCTGGTAGCGGAACATGATCTCTTCATTGCCGGTTCCATATAAAACCACCTCCCGGGCTTTTGCCGGAAGCTTATGAAAAGGGGTATCCAGGTCGAATTTATAGTGCTCGGCCAGTGCTCTGATCATCTGGCCGATATAACTGTCAAGCGACCTGTAACCCCATGGAGCCAGGGCGCCCTGCCGCAGGCTGAGAGAGGGATCAGGGACCACCAGCTGCGGGTCGAAGAATTGTTTTACCCCCAGGCCGGTGCATTCGGTGCAGGCTCCTTTGGGATTATTAAAGGAAAAAAGCTGGGTGGTGAGATCAGGCAGGCTTCTGCCGCATTCTATACAGGCAGCCTTTTCACTGAACAGGACTTCCTGGTTTTCAGTTGGAAAGTTTGCCAGGAGAAAACCACCGGATAACTTCACCGCTGTGGTCACCGAATCAGCCAACCGCTGTTCAGCGGAAGGTTTAATGACAATCCTGTCAACAACTGCCTCGATGGTATGGCGCTTAGTCTTGACAAGTTTTATATCCTCATCAAGGCTGGTAATTTCTCCGTTGATCCGCACCCGGACAAAACCTTCTTTGCGAAGATTTTCAAGCAGTTCGCGATGTTCACCTTTTTTGCCGTCCACCAGGGGGGCCAGGAGAATGGCCTTTGTGCCTTCAGGCTGCAGCGACAGGGCATTGACCATATCCTCTATGGACTGCGAGCGGATCTCCTTGCCACAGTCCGGGCAATGTGGCCGGCCGGCGCGCGCAAAAAGGAGCCGCAGGTGATCATATATTTCCGTGATTGTCCCGACGGTAGAGCGGGGGTTGCGGCTGGTGGTGCGCTGTTCGATGGAGACGGCCGGTGACAAACCTTCCAGTGAATCTACATCAGGCTTGTCCATCTGGCCCAGGAATTGCCTGGCATATGTTGAAAGCGATTCTACATAGCGCCGCTGCCCTTCAGCATAGAGGGTGTCAAAGGCAAGGGTGGATTTTCCTGAACCGCTCAGGCCGGTCAACAGGACAAGTTTATTCCTGGGGAGATCAACCCTGATATTCTTGAGGTTGTGCATCCTGGCGCCGCGGATGCGAATATATTGAGGTTCCATGAGTTAAATTAAGAATTGAGAATTAACAATTGAAAATAAATAATGATTTTTTTTAGTTTTTTTTGTTATTAGCCATTTTCAATTCTACATTTTTAATAAGTCTTGCTGCGAAAAAGCCGTCAAGGTCATCTTGGCCGGGCAGGGTCTGGAAAAATCCCTGGCTGTCAACAAGTCGAGAACAGCTTTCAGGCAATGTCTCACCACAATCAGCAAGTTCAAATTCCTCATTATTTGCCAGAAAAGCTTTTATCACTTCATGATTCTCCTCCGGCTCAGTTGAACAGGTGGCATAGACTAAAATCCCGTTTGGAGCAAGAAGTTCCGCAGCGGTTTTGAGCAAGGCCAACTGAGTATCCTGATAGCGCAGCAGGTCATTCTTGCTTTTGTTCCAGCGGATATCAGGATGCCGCCGGATAACCCCCAAACCGGAGCAGGGAGCG
>JAFDCT010000020.1 GCA_019312695.1 Deltaproteobacteria bacterium
ATCAACTCTTTCAGGAACTTCTGAAACTGGAAGAGCTCTATCCTGAACTGATCACGCCGGATTCTCCGACGCAAAGGGTAGGCGGCATTCCCCTGGCGGAATTTAAGCCCGTCCGCCACACCCACCCCATGCTCAGCCTGGAAAATGCCTTCAATGAAAATGAACTGCTTGAATTTGAAGAGCGGCTGAAACGATTTTTAAAGTCCAAAGCCTCCATATCCTATATGGCAGAACCCAAATTGGACGGTCTGGCCATAGAGCTTGTCTATGAAAGGGGGCTTTTTGTTATCGGCTCCACCCGGGGAGACGGCCGCACCGGTGAAGAGATAACCCAGAACCTTAAAACCATCAGGACCATTCCGTTGCGGCTGACAGTTTCCCGAAACGTGCAAATCCCTGAAATGCTTGAGGTACGCGGTGAAGCTTACCTTACCCTTGAAGGATTTAAGGTTTTAAATGAACAGCGGCTTGAGGCTGGTGAAACAATATTTGCCAACCCCAGGAATGCCGCGGCAGGTTCGCTGCGCCAACTTGACTCGAGAATTACGGCGCAAAGGCCGCTTGAATTTTTTGCTTACGGGATTAGTGATACAGGCCAGATCCCCTGCAGCAGCCAGAAGGAACTTTTGGAATATCTCGCAGAATTAGGCTTCAAGATTAATCCGCTGACAAAATTCTGCCCTAACATCTCAGAGGTTATTGAGCACCTTAAATACCTGCAGGAAATTCGTGCCACACTGCCATATGATATTGACGGCATGGTGGTCAAGGTCAATTCCTTTGAACTGCAGCAGCGGCTTGGCAGCAAAGCAAGAAGCCCCCGGTGGGCGATTGCGGCCAAATTTGCTGCAACCCAAGCCACAACTATTCTGCAGAAAATCGAATTCCAGGTAGGCCGTACCGGTGCCATAACACCCGTAGCTCTTCTTGAACCGGTCAATATCGGCGGTGTAGTGGTCAGCCGGGCTACCTTGCACAATGAAGGCGAGATCAAACGAAAAGGCATAAAGCTTGGTGACCATGTCCTTGTCCAGCGGGCCGGTGATGTTATTCCGGAAATTGTCAAACCTGTAATAGAACAGCGTGACGGCAGTGAAAAAACTATCCGGATGCCGGAAAACTGTCCAGTGTGTCGACATCATCTCATAATCCCGGCCGGTGAAGCCATAACCCGCTGCCCAAATTCCCACTGCCCTGCCCAGAGACTGCGCCTGCTTATCCATTATACTTCGAAGGCTGGAATGGATATTGAGGGGTTGGGCAAAAAAGCCATGGAGCAACTTTTCAATGAAAATCTGGTAAAGGATATTCCTGACATTTATGCTTTAAAGATTGACGATCTTGCTGCCTTAGAAGGATGGGCCGAAAAATCGGCCAGCAATGCAGTTTCTGCAATAAAGGCAAGCCGCGAAACCAGTCTTGCCAGGTTGATAAGCGGACTGGGTATTCGGTTTGTAGGTGAAGAGGTTGCCGGGCTTCTTGATGAATATTTCGGCGGCTCTCTGGAAGAGCTCATGCTGGCCAGTGAAGAGGAACTTCTTGATATTGAAGGGATCGGGCCGCAAACAGCACAAAGTATCAGAGAATATTTTCATGATCCGGACGTTGGCATAATGATATCACGCCTGCTCTATTTTGGCTTTACTTTTGCCTCTACTGCAAAAAGCCCACGAGAAAAACCCTTTGCAGGACTTGTCTTCCTTTTCACCGGCAGTCTTGATGCAATGTCCAGAGACGAAGCAAAAGTCCGGGTCAAGGAGCGCGGTGGTAAGGTGGCATCCCAGATCAATAAAAAGGTGACCCATGTTGTTGTTGGAGACAAGCCCGGGAGCAAATTGAAAAAAGCCCGGGAACTGAAATTGAACATTCTGAATCAGAAGAATTTCACAGACCTGCTGACAAATCCTGATACAAAGCAAAAAAACCGTCAGCTGAAAATGTTTTAGATAGCAGACTGAAAATGAGGAGGTGTTTTTTTCATGGCAGATTTAAAAAGAGCCCATGTCATAGTTGAAGGCAGGGTACAGGGTGTCTTTTTTCGGGCCTACACCAGGGACGAAGCTGTCAGGCTTGGCCTTTCAGGCTGGGTCAGGAACCGGCCTGACGGTTCGGTTGAAGCTCTTATTGAGGGTGCAAGAAACGCTGTGGAAAAAATGCAGCAATGGTTTCATCAGGGTTCTCCCAACTCAAAAGTTGCAAAAGTTCATATTACCGAGGAGCCGCCAGTTGGCGACAGCAACACCTTTGAAATACACTATTATTGATTGGCCCGAATATTTATGCCTTTGCATGTAAGAGAATTCGCTGCCTGCTGCCCTTGAGTTTCACTCCGGATTAAATGTGTAATTTTAAATAATTATTATACCCCGCTGCAGAAACCATCATCTTTACCGGAAAAGCTTTAAGCAGTATGCTTTACAAGTGTTGACAAGTAGGGAGTACTGCTTTATAGAGTAGCGAATCATTTTTAAAGGAGGAATTCCCTTACAATGAGTTATTCTGATGCATCAAAACTCAATAACAAAAAAACAAGATCTAAAGTGGTAACCTTAACAAGCACCCAGCGCATAAACTGTCCCGAATGCGGTAATAATAAAGAATTTCTGGAAGTATCAGACGGTGTTATTCTTACAACACGCTTTATCCAAAACAATGACGGCAGTTTCAGCCAGGAACTGGATGACTCACAGGTACTGGGCCAGGTAAAATTTTACTGCGGCGATTGTGGTGCCGACCTCACCCACTTCCATAAACGGTTCCTGGAAATGCTTTTTTGACATTCGCCAAAAGTCAATGAACACCCTACAAGGAGATATCGCGATTGAGCCGTGAAAAGCTGGTCATTCGGGACAATTCTACTTTAAGGGCTCAATATAATGCTCTGCAGGCTGGTGATATCGTTATTGGGCGGCTGCGCCTGAGAGAAACAGAAGAATCTTTACTTGCTGACCTGTATGAAAGGGGCATACACTTAATTCCCTCAGGTCTATCACAACTCGTCAGCCGTTCAAAAGCCTTTCAGGCAGTACTTTTTGCCCCATATATGCTGCCCCTTACCCGCGCAATTCACGCGCAACACGACCTGATCGAAGCAATTTCAGACTACCAGAATAATTCCATCACCAGAGTCATCACCAAGCTTGACCGCAGTAATGCAGGCATGGGTGTGTACCTCTGGCAGTCTGTTGAAGAGGTATTTACCCATGCCTCGCTGGGCAATATACCTTTTCCTTTTGTTCTTCAACCCTATGAACCTGACTGCCTTGATATCAGGGCTGTTATTCTGGGCGATTATATCGAGGCTTACTGGCGTCACAATCTACATAATTTTCGCAACAATCTGCACCATGGCGGCCAAAGTAAGCAATGCCAGCTTTCAGAAGAGCAAATCAAACTGTGCCGCCAGGTCATGAAACGTGGTAGGTTTCCATACGCTCACATTGATGTTCTTATAACAACTACGGGAAAAGCTTATCTGGCGGAAATTAATCTTCGGGGAGGAATCCGGGGAGCTTTGATTTCTCCTGAGGAATATAAGGTCAGAATGAATGCTATTCACCAGGAGATGCTGGCCAAATACATGGAATAATTATTGGAGGGGGACAATAAAAAAGGGGAGAAGATAAGATCTTCTCCCCTTTTTTAA
>JAFDCT010000021.1 GCA_019312695.1 Deltaproteobacteria bacterium
AGGTCAGATATAAGCCTGGTAAGATGGTTAAGAGGTTTTCTTGTTATCTGTGGCATGGGATATTGATCCGGGTCACAGATATGTACCGGAAGGCTCAGGATGTCTGAGACGGAAATACGGTCTGTAAAGCGGGTCTGTTCAAGCAGATCGGTCCGGCCGACAATATCCTGCAGGTTGACTTCACCCAGGGCTGCGACATGCATTTTCAACTCGTTGCCGATACCTGTTAGCAAACGGGCCAGGTTATCGGTTTCATCAGCAACAATCCGGGGAGCAAAACCTTTGACGCCACGGGCCCGGGCTTCTGCATTGGAACCAAGCTGGGTGGAGATCCCGCGTGGACAGCGATCCAGATGACACCGTTCGCAGCTGATGCAACCGATGCCCATAAGTGCTGCTGTGCCGAATCCTACACGGTTGGCACCGAGAAGGATCATTTTAAGCACATCGGCTCCGGAACGCATACCGCCGTCAACCCAAAGTTCAACAGAATCCCGCAAACAGGATTCAAGCAGGGCGCGATGTGCTTCACTGACACCTATTTCTGCCGGCAGGCCGACAAAACGCTTGGCATGCTGGCGGGCGGCCCCGGTACCGCCCTCGTAACCACTTAGGTTGATGATATCCGCCCCTGCCTTTGCAATACCTACAGCAATGGTTCCTATACCACTGGTAATAGGCACCTTGACAGATATCCTGGCCTGAGGATTTGCTGTTTTCAGTTCCGTAATTATCTGGGCCAAGTCTTCAATGGAATAGATATCATGATGATTGGAAGGAGAAATAAGGGTTATACCCGGTTTGCAATGACGGGCACTGGCCACCATAGTCGTAACCTTTGCGCCTGGCAGATGTCCACCCTCACCCGGTTTGGCCCCCTGCCCTATCTTTATTTCCAGGTAATCAACTGAATTAATGAAAGCCATGAAAACGCCGAAACGGCCTGAAGCCAGCTGCTGTCCCCGATTTTTTCGGTACTTTCCGAGCATATCGGGAATTTCACCGCCCTCGCCGTTTATGCAGATGATATTTACCAATCGGGCAGCGTCTGCATAAGTACGAAAACTGTTTTCACCCTGGGAACCGAAACTCATGGCTGCAATGACCAGCGGCATGGCATGGGAGCCTATGGTTATATCTACTTTCGCTGGTGAAACTTTTCTTTTTTTATTCACATACTTGAAGTCTAACAGATGCCTGATGCCTGTTGGAAGTGATGCATCAATGTCAGCAATCTGAGCCGCCATTTCCGCATGATCTTTCCGGCCCTGAGCCGCTGCCCGTAATATTTTACCTATTTTCGGATTTCTCAGCGGGTACCGGTATATCTTCTGTTCATCAGCAGTGTCTGCCCTTTCGTAGCGATCTTTTGCCAGCCTTTCAAGTTCCCTGGCATCAAGACCTGTATTTTCCGCAGCACAAAAATTTTTGACTCCCATAAAAAAGGCAAATTCACGAGTCAGGCCTAAGGTGGCAAAAATTCGGCCATAGCCACACAACTCATGTATTCCCATGGTTGACATCACCTTTTCCATGCCTTTGTGCAACACAGCCAGATTGTTGCGCAGTATAGCTTCACCGCTGTGACTTTCATCAATATTTGCGCAGGCTACGCGGTAAAGAAGATACGGTACCAGACCATCAGCTCCCAGGCCTAACATAAACATAATATCATGCAGATTACGGATAGCGCCGGACCGGACAATGATGCCTGCCTCACGCCTTAATCCATGCGAAACCATGACTTCATTGAGCCGCACCAGGATAAGAGCCGGATCAATATAGATCCGCCGGTCAGCAAATGAAGCGGTATCATCTATAATAACAAGAACCGCACCATTTTTTACTGCCGCAGCAGCTTTCTGGCATAATTCCTCAACCCGATCCATCAGGTTGGAATCAACTGAGAAGGTGGAATCAAGGAGGCAGATGAGGGAATCATCCCTGCCATTGCCGGTAAAAAAGTCATGCACATCTTCAAAGAGGCAGGTATTAAACTCCCTGCTCACCTTTCTGCAGATATCAGGCTCTACAAACGCCGCCAGTGATAATTTATCGAGTAAAAGAGGACTTTGCAGTTCCAGGGCTAAAGGCGGCACCGACTTGTCACCGCTGCTATCTGGCCGACTGCCGAGAATCGTGCGCAGAGAGAAATGTTCTCTTTCCCGTTCCCTGTCTATGGCTGGGTTGGTAACAACAGCCACCATTTCCTTCGCATAGTCTGAAATGTTTGGCAGTGATTCTGGCGAAAATGCTGCAAGTGGCCCGGTAAACCCCAGTGAGCCAATAACTTCACGCCCATAATGTGAAACCTGTTTCCTGATATCAATATCATACTGCTGCCAGCCAAAGGCAGACAACAGATTGCGAGGCGGCATGATGCCACTGGTATCACTTTTTACCGGTTCATCTTCTGTAGTCCTCGGCGGCAGCCCTTTGTAGAGTGAAGCAGAGTACCTTTTTGTCCGTGGCCGCGCATCGAGAAGTCTGATCAATCGCTTCTGAAAACCTCCGTAATCGACAACCTCTGCCTGAATACCTCTCCCGCCATATATGGCGATCTTCTCACCTGGTCCCAACGGACGGGGATCATGCATCGTATGCTCCAGGTCCACAACACCCTTCTCAGAGGACAGAAAGTAACTGTAATCCGATTCCCCGAGCCACAAGGGTCTCAACCCCAGCGCATCCACCGAGCCCAGACAGACATCGCCAAACCTACAGACAACTGCGGCAGGCCCCTGGGCCGAGCTCGGGAAAAACCAGCGGTAAAAGGCGTAGACCTCTTGCAGTTTTCGGGAATACTGTGCACCTTCAGAATATATGGCCGGAAAGACCATCTCAAAGGCCTCGATGATATCAAGCCCGTGATGGTTCACCAGTCCTTCGATAATGCGATTAAGATCCTGGGAGTCGCTGCCGTCCGGTACCGGTTGGATGCCAAGGGCCCTGCCTGTAAAGCGCAAACGTTCAATTGTGTTGATTTCACCATTATGCCCCAGCAGGGAAAAAGGCTGTGTCCGTTCAATAGTGGGGAGTGTGTTGGTTGAGTAGCGGCTATGGCCAAGAGCCATCACCGACCTGAAATTTTCATCCATCAGTTCAGGAAACACCCGGGGCAAAAGATCCGGCACACCCTGCAGTTTGAAAATTACCGAATCAAGACTGAGTGAACTGATATGCACCTGGGTAAATTCCTGTTC
>JAFDCT010000022.1 GCA_019312695.1 Deltaproteobacteria bacterium
AAGAGGTTTGGGCCTTTGCCGTTGACGCCACTGCGGAAGAACAGGAATCAGCCCGGGAAAGATCCTACCGCTTGCCGGATGATGTCATTATCGAGGATATATGGTCATGGTCCAGGGGCAAGCTTTATGACGAGACAACAATCCAATTCAGCAAGAAAGGATATATTGAACAGGCAATGATCCATCTGCAGGCTGAGAACGGCCGGCAGCTGAGTCTTGAATTGACCCCGTTCCTCGGGTCCATAAAAATACATGAGGGTTATGTTGATTTTGACAGGGGCTGAGGCAGACGCCGGCTGGTTTGCTGATCAGGGAATAGTGCAGGGATGATACATGATATGACAAATAAGGGCTTTACCCTGCTGGAAGTAATGATTGCCGTAGCACTTATAGCTATCGCCTTAACGACATTGCTGGGTTCTCAATCGCAAAGCGTTTCCTTTGCAAATAGTGCAAAGTTTGAGACCATGGCTGCCCTGTTGGCCCAGAGCAAAATGAGTGAGGTCGCCATGCAGAAAGCAGGCGCGCTTATAAGCGACAGCGGCGATTTCGGTGAGGACTATCCTGGATATGCCTGGGCAGTGGATGTAAGCGAAATTGCCATTCCCGGCATCGATAATATCTCTGACTATCTCAAACAGATAGACCTTGAAGTGACCTGGGGTGTTTTCAGCTACAATTTAAGGCTTTATCAATATGTTGCTGAAAGTAATCAGTAATTTGTAATATGCGAAAGAGTTGGGTTGACTTGGCAGATAAAATCAGGAAGATTCATTTATTAAGACTGAAAAGGCTTCATTTGGCTGAAGGAGGGTTTACCCTCCTGGAAATCCTTCTGGCGTTCTTTATTTTTTCCATTCTCTTCATTACGATTTATACCAGCTATTCCGGTACCTTTAAAACCATAAATTTGACAGAGAACCGGATGGAACTGTATCGAAAGGCTGCCATTGCCCTTGAGAGAATCAGCGAAGATCTGCAAGCAAGCTATATCACTATTCTGCCGCCTGATTCGCTTGAAGAGCCTTCTGTGAATACCAGATTTCTGGGTGAAGACAACAACATGAACGGCGAGGAGGCTGACAGCTTGAATTTTTTTTCAATAGTAGCGCCCCTCTTCAGCAAAGAGGCTGAAGCAGCCACCACCGGATTATTTATCTCATACAGTGTCATCCAGGGAAGAGAGGAAGAAGAACTGATGTTGCTGCGTTCAGAACAATCTGAATTTATTGCTGAAACTGAAGAGAGAGAGGGGATGGTCCTCTCTGATGGGCTGAAGGCTGTCAATTTTATCTTTTATGATGATGATGGCAATACTCATGATCAGTGGGATTCAGACAGTGAGGAATTTAAAGGCAGTCTGCCCCGCATGGTCACTGTAGAACTTGAATTCGTAAATTATGAAAACCCGGAAGCTCCTCTTAAAGTTATGACCAGTGTAGCCATGCAGGTATATTAATGGCGACACTGTAAAACAGGGTTCAAGGTTGTCGGCATACGAAACTGCCGTTGATTATCAGTCAACAAAACGCCTGATGATTGACAGACATGAGGGGTCAAGGGGGTAGGCTGAAAAGATAGTTATTGGCGTGATGGAAAACAAAAAAATCAAACCAACATGCCGGTACCTAACCTCTCCGGAACAACATTCCACCAAATAAAAGGACCGGATCAGTTGATCTGACATACAAAATATTCAGCAATGAAAAACTCCATGGTTAAAATTTTGAACAACAACCGCGGCATGGCACTGCTGCTGACCGTTCTTATTATCAGTCTCATCCTCATCCTTACTTTACGGTTCAATACTTCAATGCGCGCCAGCCTGACCAGCGCCTCCAACCTGCAGGATAATGTCGCCCTCAATTATATGGCAAGATCGATTTTTAACGCTGCCAGGGCTGTCCTGTCAGTCGATGCTGCTGAAAGCAGCTATGATAGCCTGCATGAGGACTGGGCCAATCTGGAAGCGGCCGCGAATTATTTTTCTGTTTTTTTTGACCAGGGGCAGGGTGGCATAAAGATTGCAGATCATTCGGCAAGGCTCCAGGTAAACAGCCTGGTTAACAGGAATGCTGATGAAAATGATGAAAATGTCGGGGCTGTTAATGAAGTCCAGGAAAAGGCCTGGCGTAATCTTTTAAGCAGTGAAGAATTTGAACTTACAGAGGAAGAGGCTACAGGTATTGTTGAAGCTCTGATTGACTGGATTGATGAGGATGATGAAGCTCTTGGTTTTGGTGGAGCTGAAGGCTCATATTATCAGGGCCTTGAAAAACCGTACACCCCGAGAAACGGGCCCATGGAATTTATCGAGGAACTGTTGCTGGTCCGCGGCATCACGCCTGAACTTTATTATGGCACGGCAGAAGTTCCGGGGCTGTCAACCCTGGTGACCCCCCATGGAACAGACGGCAAGGTAAACATCAATACAGCCGACCCCCTGGTTATCAGCGCACTTACTGAGCAGATGGAACCTGACATGGTTGACTCCCTGCTGACTTACAGGGAGTATGAAGACAGTGATCTCTCCCATCCGGATTGGTACAAAATGGCTCCGGGCTTCCCGGAGGATGTCGTAATCCCGCCGGACCTTATCACAATCTCAAGCTCTTATTTTGAAATATCCGCCGAAGTCGCCAGGGAGAAAATGCGAAAAAAGGTACACGGCATGGTGGTACGGGGACCTGACAGCATAACTGAAGTTATATACTGGAAAACAGAATAAAATCAAAAAGATACTTCTGCTTTCAATTTTCTGATACCATGGTTATTCTGCTTGATTTTTCCCCGGTTCCTGTTTTTTTATAAAAAATTTTAAAAAATATTTAGAGTTTGCAACAATTCACATTATAGTAAAGTGTTAATTTTGAGTGCGAATATTTGTAGGACATGCCAGGCATTGTAAACTTGTTTGCATGCTGTAACGGACACATCCTTAATTTTTATTTTTTAGACAAGCTTTATGCCACGGACAATTATCGGTCTTGACATTAGTGAAAATGCTGTAGCCGCTGTACAGGTTAAAAGCCTGATGCAGGGTTACCAGATAATGAATTGCACCGCTGTGCCCATTACTGAGGCAGGTGGTGTCAGGCTTGCACTGCGCGCGGTTTGTGAAGAAATTGACTCCAGAGGATCTGTGTGCAACAGCATAATAGAAGACGGGCATGTCTCTTTCAGAAACCTGACCATGCCGTTCACCGACCTGAAGAAGGTCAGACAGACCCTGGGCTTTGAACTTGAAACCATGATGGCCACCTCGGTGGACAAGTATCTGGTTGATTTCATCGATATTGACCGCTCCGGCTCACAAACAGATATAATTGCCGCCACCGTCAGCAGAGACTATATTGCAGACCATTTAGCCAATTTTGATTCTTTGGGGGCTGAGCCCGAGATCCTTGACGTCCGTAATCTGCCATTGGTCAACCAGGTCATTAAGCAGCAGGATTGTCCTGAAAATGGCCTGGTGCTCTGTATTGGTTCGAAAAAATGCTCTGTTATTCTTTTTCAGGCTAAAAGGGTTGCCCTGATCAGGCAGATGTCTTTCAACAGTATCGATTTGCGCTCTGTAGAATTACAGGCTGTGAAAAGAGAGCAGGGGGAAACCTCTCTGGATTACCCGGCCTATGGTACAGCTCTCCTAACACTATGCAAGTCAGTCAATATTACCCTGCGCGGTTTTCAGCTGGAAACAGGCAGAAACGCTCAACCGGAAAAAGTATTTGTTACCGGTCCTGCCGGCTTAGTTCCTGAAACTGCTGAAATTATCGCAAAAGGCCTGGCTCTGCCGGTTTCTGTGCTTAATTTGCAGGAAGCCGTCGGCAGTATTCAATTGAGCGAACATCTGGGCAGTATATATAACCCTCCACTGATGGATAACGCCCTGGCTTTGGCAATCAGGGAGAGTAAAAAGATAAAGGGGTTTAATTTCAGGCGTGAAGAGTTTCAGGTGAAGACCCAGCTTGAAAAACTCAAGAAAGAGCTTATCCACGCTGCAATTTATCTCACCATAATTTTTTTGCTGTTTGCCGTAAACCAGGGTGTTGAATACCAGGATCTGAAAAAAAGAAATACTGGACTGGACAGCCGCATAACAAAAATTTTTACCCAAACCTTCCCCGATATTACCAATATTGTTGACCCCTTGCAGCAAATGAAAACCAAGATAAGCGAATTGCAAAACGAAGCGGGTGCAGCGCCAGGTATGAATATGGGCCGAACAGTGCTGGAGATTTTAAATGATATATCCGAAAGGGTCCCAAAGGACCTTGAAGTCCAGGTAGACAGGATGGTGGTTGATCAGGAAGGTATTCAGATAAGGGGAACGACAGATACTTTCAATACGGTGGATTCGATCAAAAAAGGGTTGGAGTCTTCACAAATATACCGTGACGTTGTTATTGCCTCGGCAAATCTTGATAAGTCAGGGAAGGGGGTCAGGTTTGAAATCAAAATGGACCTGTCCCAATGAAATTAATAATGTTGAAACTATTTGAAATTATAAAAAGTTATACCAGGTTCAGGAATGCCGCATCGTGTTATCAAAAGAGGTCGTATTTAAATCTTGACCCCTTGACCCCTCGAACGGTTGGACCCTAATAAATATGCAGCTTGCCAAAAGGGAAAAATATCTTATTACTCTGGCTGTAATCGTTATTGTTGCTGCTGTGATGCTCCAGTTTGGGCTCATGCCTTTTCTGGAAAAAAAGGAACGGTATGACAACAATGTGATTGCCAAACAGGATAATCTGCAGCAAATGGTTGCCCTGCGGGAACAATACCTGCTGCTGCAACAGGAGTCTGACGTCCTGGTGCAAAGGCTGGCAAAGCGGCCGAAGAATTTCACCCTGTTTTCCTTTCTGGAAAAAGCAGCCGGAGACGCCGGTGTAAAAAATAATATCAAGTCAATGAAACCTTCAGCTGCGACTGGTAAGGGACCCTTTCAAGAGTCCCTGGTCGAAATGAAAATTGAGAGGGTAACCCTGGGGCAGATGGTCGGTTATCTGCAACTGATAGAATCACCTGCGAACCTGGTAAGTATTAAAAGGATTTCCATTCAATCCAACAAGAAGGAAACCCAGTTCCTTGATGTTGTTTTGCAGGTGTTGACCTTCATAGAATAATGGCCGAAGCGGCAAGGTCATGAATATATAAAAAATTGGCACTCCTTGGACTGACACTGACTTATGGCTGATGCAGCAAAAAATAATAAATGGCTGGGATATTCACTGTATGTTGTCCTGGTTGGACTGCTGCTGCTGTATTATCTTTTCCCGGCCCAGGCGGTTGAGGACCTGATTGACAGCAGCGTCAGCAGGGTTCATCCTTCATTCGGCTTTAAGGCTGAGAAGATCAGGCCGTGGCTGCCGCCCGGTCTGCGGATAAGTAACGGCACTGTTTATCTCGGTGAAAGTACAGGTCCTGCTGTTTTTAAGACAGACAGGTTGTATGTCAAGCCGAGTATCCTGAAGCTGTTCAGCGGCAAATACAGCTTGCAATTCTCCGGTACAGCATACAGGAGTGATATAAAAGGCTCGCTGCATCTTGACGCTGAAAAGGGGGCAACCTTAGAAAGCGAACTGTTTTTTGAGAATCTTGATCTTGGAGCTTATGAGATCCTGACCGAGAAGCTGCAGCATCGGCTCACAGGAATGTTCAGCGGGAGTGTTTTTTATACAAGGGGTTCAGCAAATACATCAGGGAACGGTAAGGCCGATCTGCGGCTGACTGCAGGACAGCTGGTGTTCGAAAACCCGGTATTCGGTATCAGTTCCATTGATCTGCAGAACATTGACCTGGAAATGGAACTGAGAAACAGGAATATTACGATTATCAAGGGGGGGATGACCGGACCGGAAATGAATGGTTCACTCGCAGGATCAATCCAGTTGCAGCCGGATGTGAATAACAGCCAGCTTAATCTCAAGGGAACCCTGGAGCCTTTGGCTGAATTTTACAGGAAATATCCCGAGATCAGGGAGTTGCTGAAGACCATGAATAAACGTGTAAAACGGGGACAATACTTCTTTACCATTACCGGGACTCTGAGTCAGCCACGATTCAGGATGCTGTAAAAAGGAAAATGCACGGCCGGGAAATATAATATCCCTTAAAAAATGAAATTAACTGAATAGGTTAGAGTTAAGCGCATAATGCCCAGACAGGTGTACATATTATTTAATCTAATAGCTCTGTTTATCATCACGTATATCGTGGTTGATACCTTTTACAGTGTGGTTGGCATGCACTTGCACAAACTTGGCGGGCAAAAGGCGATTATATTCAAGGATGTTGAGAAACATGCTGTAAAAACTCCGGCAAAACCTGAATTTTCCATGATCGTCGGGCGCAATATATTCGGGGCCACAGAAAAGGCAGAGCCGCCACCTGTTGAAGAGTCGACTAAACCGCTTGAAAACCTTGAGGAAACAACGCTGCAGTTATCCCTTCTCGGGACAATTGCCGGAGATGCTGAAAGCGCCAGAGCTATAATAATGGACCAGAGAAAAAGAAGCCAGGATATATACAGGGTAGGCGATACGGTTCAGGGTGCAGAGATCAGGCAGATTTTGCGGGGCAAGGTTGTGCTGCGTCACGGTGAAAAAGATGAAATCCTGACAATGACAGAGCCAGGAGAGGTATCCGGGGCACAAAATATACCTCCTCCACAGGCCTCCAGAACAAGTTCCCGAGACAGGAGGATCAGCAGGGCTGTAAACAGGGGCCGTACTTTACCGGAACCCGGTGCCATTGAGCCACAGGAAGATTTTACCCAGGAAATTCAAGAAGAAGTCATTCCGGTAAGCCAGGATGAACTGCAGAGTTCCATAAATAATCTCAATGAACTGCTGACCCAGGTGCGTGTCCGCCCTTATTTCCGCCAGGGAAAACCGGAGGGACTGATCGTCAGCCAGATCCAGAGTAACTCAATATTTTCCAAACTGGGTTTGATGAACGGTGATATAATTGCCAGCGTCAACGGCCAGCAGATGAGCACTCCGGAAGAGGCCTTCCAGCTGTATAACAGCCTTAAGTCGGGAACACCGGTCAGTATTGAGATCACCCGCCGCGGGCAGAAGAAAATGTTGACCTATGAAATCCAGTAACAGAAATATTGTAAAGGGGATTTGTAAAAAATTACACCCTGAACAGAAATGTGCATAAAGTCATCAAGAGCAAATAAAGCAGAGAGTCGTTTTACACGGGGGCATTAATAGTATGAAAATATTCAGGCAGGTTGGAATTATACTTGGATTTGTATGCATCGGCACCTGGCTTCTGGTTGCCGCGACCGTTTTAGGGGCACCGCCGGACAAGGCGGCCCAGGAGCAAGAAGGGGAGCCGGAGCGCTTTGTCACCATTGATTTTGAGAATGTGGATATTAACCTTTTTATTAAGTATATCAGTGAGCTAACCGGTAAGAATTTTATAATCGACAAGTCGGTCCGTGGTAATGTGACCATCGTCTCCCCCACTAAAATTTCTGTGGACGAGGCCTATAAGGTATTTGAATCCGTGCTTGAGGTCCAGGATTTTACTACGGTCCAGGCCGGTTCCGTCATTAAGATCATACCGGCTGCAGATGCCAGGTCTAAAAATATTGAAACCGGTTATAAGCACGAAACCGTCGAGATAACCGACAAGATCGTCACACAGCTGATCCCTCTGAAATACGCCGACCCGGAGGAACTGAAAAAACTCTTTACCCCCCTTGTTTCCAAGAACAGTGTTGTCATTGCCTACCCGGCCACCAACCTGCTGATAGTCACAGATGTCCTTTCCAATATCAACCGCCTGCTCCAGATCATCAAGCAGATCGATGTGGAGGAGAACGTCTCCGAGATCACGGTTATCCCGATTGTAAATGCCACGGCCAGTGAAGTGGCTCAAACGCTTGATACCATCTTTGAGGGTTCTTCCGCCAGGCGTGCTCCAACAGCTCGAACCGCAGCAACGAGAAGAAGGGCACCGGCTCCAGCCGCGCCTGATGAAGCAGGCCCGGCCCTGGGTGAGGTGAAGATCATTGCGGATGAGCGGACCAACTCCCTTATTGTTATTGCCTCAGCCTATGATACTGCAAAGGTGAAAAGTCTGGTCGCGATCCTGGACAAGGATATTCCCCGGGGCAGCGGCAACATAAATGTATACTATCTCCAGCATGCCAATGCCGAAGATCTTACCAAGGTTTTGATGGCCCTGCCTGAGCAGACAGCCGACCAGCCTGGTGAAAAAGGCAAGGCGCCGGTTATATCAAAGGAAGTGCAGATTGTTGCGGACCAGCCCACAAACTCCCTGGTCATTACGGCCAATAAGGAGGATTATGCCGTGCTGGAGAATGTCATAAAGCAGCTTGATATTCCCAGGCGCATGGTCTACCTGGAGGCTCTTATCATGGAAGTCAATGCTGATAAGGATTTTTCCGTCGGGGTTGAATGGATCGGCGCCTTCACCTATGGCAATGATAACGGTATTGTTTTCGGCGGTTCACGCGGCGGGGATAGCAGCACAATCCCCAGCCTTGAAAATCCCAGTCTGCCCAAGGGGCTTACCATGGGTGTCATAAATGATTTCATTGAGATCAACGGCCAGACATTCCCCTCAATTTCAGCCATCTTGAATGCCTATAAAAATGATGATGATGTCCATATCATCTCCACACCGCAGATACTCACCACTGACAATGAAGAGGCGGAGATCAAGGTTGGCCAGAATGTTCCCTATATCACGAGCCAGAATACCACGGCCGCCAATCAGGATTATACCAATTATGAGTACAAGGATGTTGGCACAACCCTGAAGATCACCCCGCAGATCAACCAGGAGAATATTGTCCGCCTCCAGGTCTACGTGGAGGTTATCAGGCTGAAAGACGTCTCCATAACAAACACGCCGACCACTTTTAAGAGGACGGCCCAGACCACGGTTATCATAAATGACAACAACACCCTGGTTCTAGGCGGCATAATCGGTGACGATGTGCAGGACAGCGTCTACAAAATCCCGCTCCTGGGCGATATCCCGG
>JAFDCT010000023.1 GCA_019312695.1 Deltaproteobacteria bacterium
GGGCATTTTCTGATGCATGGCAGGTGAGTGCGGCTCACCATGACAGGTCTGGCATTGCGGCACATTGGGATGCTGACCGCGGTGGCAGAAGGCACAGGTGAATGTCTGGTGCTTGGTCGTGGTCTTTTCCATCTCTGCCCCAGCTTCTTCGTGGCAGGGCACGCAGAAAGCTCTCGGGGTGGTCATGGCAGGAAGTATCTGCAGCGGATGATGGGCCGGGTGGCAGCCAAGACAGTCGCTGGTAATCTGCCCTGCGGCATGGGGCTCATGGCACTTGGAGCAGTCCGGGATCTGGCCGTGCACCTCGTGGCAGAAGGTACACGATTGCTCGGCATGGGCGGACTCGTAATTGGCGAAGTCCTGGCCCGGCCCCTCATGGCAGGTGAGACACGGCTCTTTTATATCACCTGCAAGGTTGAGGGCCAGCGGTTCATGCGGATTGGAGTGACAGGACAGGCAGTTTTCCAGCTCGAAATGCGGCCTGCCCTCATGGCACATGGAACAAGCGGGGATCACTTCCTCACCCCATGGAGGATGTTCCTGGTGACAGTCCAGACAGGTAACCGCAGTCTGGTGTTTACCACCATTGCTGGCAATTGATGCCGGTGCATCCTGGTGGCACTTGACGCAGTCTGTCACCTCGAGCGAAGCCAATTCCGCTTTCGCCTCATGAACAAAAGCAGTCAGCATAAAAGCGATAAAGACTGCCGCGCACAGAAAACCAAATAAAGAATACCCTTTTTTGTCGATCATATTTTTCACCCCTTTCTCCTGCAGAAAAATTAACTTAGAATTGGAATATCCTTTCTAAAAAAATGAATCGTCATTCAATATCAAACAAAGCCGGGCTTTGTCAAGTCTAAATCATATGCTTTTTTTTATACAAAAAATTCCACTCCGCCAGCCGAAGCACATTTCGAGTGCATTCTGCTGCCCGCTTATATTTTCAGATACCATATATACCGGGATTGCCTCACAGTTGGCCCATGAGTTAAATAATGAGAAAAAAACTACGTTGACGGAATTTCTTAATTAATGCGAAGCTTCAAATCCCGTTAAGAATAACTTTACATTAATTCTTAACAACTCCTCCTGTAACAAGTTCAATAAAATCTACTGTTAGCTCCGCTGCCTGTAAAATAAAAGGATTTTTATCATCAATTTCAGATGCATGAGGACCGGCAGTCTCATCTTCATTCAACTCCGTCAGGCTCTCAAGCGGCGGCTCGCCCTTGCTGAGCCGCAGTTTGTTTTCCAGGTTCAACCGCCATTGATCAGCCGCCTCGCTTTCCTTCTTACGAACGGCCTCGGAAAGGGAAATCTCTTTTTTGCTGCTCATCTCCTCTACCCGTTTTTTTCTTTCCAGCACATACTCATAATCGGAATTCAATTTCATCCTGGCGTTGTATTTTTCACTAAGCTTCGGCAGGAGGTCTGTCATGTTGTAATACGTCTGGTAGGGAATCGAGTTAACCTGGTCATAGGGCAGGGCCTCGGGCAGGGAACTTTCGCCCATCTCCTTTGAATTAAAGATACTCGGATACTGCAGGTCGGGCATAACACCCTTATTCTGGGTGCTCATTCCTGAAATGCGGTAATACTTGGCGGTGGTTGCCTTCAATTGCCCTTTGGACAGCGGCAGCAGGGACTGGACAGTGCCCTTGCCGAATGTCTGCTCACCGATAATAATGCCACGGTTGTAATCTTTAATGGCCCCGGCAAAAATCTCCGAGGCGGAAGCACTCATGCGGTTGACCAGGACAACAAGCGGACCTGAGTACCCTATATGCGGATCATGATCCCGTATGATGTCTATCCTGCCATTGGCATTGCGGACCTGGACGGTAGGTCCCAAACCGATAAAAAGTCCTACCAGGCTGTTGGACTCCTGCAGAGACCCGCCGCCGTTATCACGCAGGTCGACAATTATACCCTGCACCTCCTCTTCTTTTAATTCCTGCAACAGCTTTTCGACATCCTTTGTCGTACTCTTGTAATCAGGGTTGCCTTCATTCATGCCCTTGAAATCCGCATAAAAGGTTGGAATGTCAATGACCCCGATCTTATATTTTTTACTGTTCCGCTCAACCTCAAGAACCTTCTTTTGGGCTTCCTGTTCCTCGAGTTTAACCTTGTCACGGATAATATGAATTACCTTGGTCTGATGGATATCGACAGCATCCGTGGGTATGATCTGCAAACGTACCTGGGTTCCTTTTGGACCGCGGATGATGTTCACCACCTCATCAAGCCGCCACCCCACAATGTCGAGCATCTCGCCTTCAATCCCCTGGGCAACGCCCACGATACGGTCCCCGGCTTTTAACAGTTTCGACCGTTCTGCCGGGCCACCCGGGATCAGTCGCAAGATCTTGGTATACTCATCTTCTGTCTGCAGGACAGCGCCGATGCCTTCCAGGGACAAACTCTTGTTGATATTGAAATTCTCTGTCCTGTGGGGTGAAAAATACTGGGTATGCGGATCTATGCTGAGTGCCAGTGAGTTAATATAAAATTCAAAGACATCGTCACTGCTGTTCTGTTCCACACGGTTCAGCTGGTTGCGGTAGCGCTTGAGCAGGGTCTCCTGGATCTCTTCAAGGGACTTGTCAGCAAGTTTTAGGCTTAGAACATCACTTTTCAGACGTTTGCGCCACAATTCCTGCATTGCCGCTTCCGAATCCGGCCAGGGCAAATCCTTGCGCTCTAACTGCAGACTTTCTTCAACATCAAACTTCATATCGCCAAGCCCCTGTTCCAGCCGGTCGATCAGGTATGTGAGCCGCTCTATGAGCCTTTTTTGGTAAAGATTAAAAATCTCGAAGCCCGGTTGCAGGTCTCCATCGACAAGGGCATCATCAAGCTTTAAGCGGTATTTGTTTTCAAACTCCCTTATGTCGCTGTTAAAGAAATAACTGTGGCCCAGGTCCAGCTCATCCAGGTAGCGGTTTAAAACTTTCTGGGACAGCTGGTCGTCAAAGCTGATCTTCAGATAATGCCTGTGCTTGAGATGGCTGACTATGTCCTTATTGATTTTCTTATGGCTTTTTGTCGGCGAGAATACGGTTGTTTCCTGTCGGGCAGCATCAGATTTCGTATCACTGACTGCCGGGCTGCCTGCACTCCACAGTAAGCAACAGGTGACAAGAGCAGCCACTATGCTTTTCTTAAAAATTTTCATGAACTGTCTATCCGGGTTTGATTTAATATGTATAAAATCCTGCAGCAACGTTTTCATTTACCTCAAATATTGTAAAGAGTCAAAAAGCACTTACGATTTTGTGATTTTTTCATTCTTGACACCTGGCTGACAATGCTTATTTTTTGGCATAAATCAGACTGATTTATTTTAACTTAAACAATGATTACAAAGAGATAAAAGGAGGTCTAACCATGACAATCGTACGTTGGGATCCGTTCAGGAATATGTCAACCCTGCAGGATCGCATTAACCGAATTTTTGAAGAGACCGCAAACAGGTCCCAGGATTATGATGTAGAGGTAAGCCAGTGCGACTGGCGGCCGGTTGTGGATATCTATGATTCGGAAAAGGCCATTATTATCAATGCTGAACTGCCGGGGGTAACCAAGGACTCCATCACCCTTGATGTCAAGGAGAACATCCTCACCCTTAAAGGGGAGCGCAAGTCTGATGAAGAGGCAAGCAAAGAAAACTACTATCGCATGGAACGCTGCTTCGGGACCTTTGAGCGGGCCTTTACCCTGCCCTCAACTGTTGACCCGACAAAAATCTCGGCCAATTTCAAGGATGGCATCCTTAAAATTGAGATCCCCAAACCCGAGGGAAAAAAACCAAAGCAGATTTCCATTAATGTGGAGTAAATGCTACATTAATTCCTAACATTTTCTCATAAAAAACAGCTCCTGGAAGGGAGCTGTTTTTTTATGCCCGCCATCTCGTTTTTTCTGTTTTGCCCTTGCAGCCCATCCATCTCTTAGCGTATATAATTTTACGGACACTGCTAAAGTGGATGGATTATAATATGATTATGAAAGGGTCCGGTTAATTATTCGCAGTAAAAAATTTTAAAACGCCATTTCACGCAGCCGAACAGCACAACAAAGAACGGACAAGTGACTCGGCGGAGTACCCTGCATGGGGTGCGACTTTCCGATGTCACCTGTTCTTTGTGAGCAGCGCAGGGCAGCCCGCTGCAGCGGGCCAAGTGAGCGGCTGCCCTTTTGTCAGCATACGAGACTGCTGACGGTATTGGGGCTGAATCATAAAATTAACCTTCGAATTATGGTTGTGTTTCTCATACCATAAATGTTGGTTCGTTTTGCACCCTGAAGGCTTTGAAAACCCTTCAGGGTGCAAAGGTTAGCTGTCTGTCAATCATCAGGTCGTATCGTAACCTGATAATCATCAGCTGTTTCGTAAGCTGATAAAATGAACTAAAAAAAATTAAAATAACAATTACGTTATAAGGACTTCACTTTATTTATCTTTAACCTCCCAGCAAAGCATAGTTGGAATCTTTCAGGAAGGCTGGCCGATTACGCTTAATGTTTAAGTTAAAACAAAGAAACCATTTAAATGCCCTCAGAAAACTCCCACCCCTCACAACCAGCCCCCTTTGATCTCATCCGCACTCCCCTGGCAGGGATCAACCTCATTGATGCCAGTGCTGGCACAGGCAAAACCTATACCATCTGCGGGCTGGTGCTGCGGCTGCTGCTTGAAAAGGACCTGTCCATAGAGCAGATTCTGGTTGTCACCTATACCGAAGCTGCAACCGAAGACCTGCGCGGCCGCATCAGGCAGCTGATGCGCCAGGCCCTTGATGCCCTGATTTTTCCCGCAAATGATGAATTCCTGCAGAAGTATATTGCAACAGTAGCAGACCACAAAGAGGCTTCACGCAGGCTTTCCGATGCCATAAGGAGTTTTGACGAAGCCGCTATCTTTACCATACATGGTTTTTGCCAGCGTATGCTCCTTGAAAACAGCTTTGAAAGCAACACCCTTTTTGACACGGAACTGGTTCCGGATGCCTCCTACCTGGTGCAAGAGATCATCAAAGATTTCTGGCGACGCACTTTCTCCGGAAGTTCTGATCTTTTCTGCCAATACGCAGCAGACAAACTCACCCCCGATAAACTGCAGGAATTTCTTGCTCCTCTTCTGCCCCACCCTTTTATCCGGTTCACTCCGGCCATTGATTTTCCAGCAGGCTGTGCAGGTTTCTCAGACAGCGAGATGGAATATATTGATGCATACAGCAATGTATGCCGAAAATGGGCCGAGGCAGGCCCAGAAGTAAGTGACGACCTGCGTAATTCCCCCAGGCTCAAACGCAATATTTACAAAATGACAACTGTCTCCGGCCTTATAAGCGAAATGACTGCCATGGCAGCTGCCTGTAGCCCCTCGCTGGATCTTTTTGATAAATTTATCCTGTTTACCGCAGGCAAAATAAAAAGCAGTACAAAAACGAAAGAAACGCCGCACATTATGCCGTTCTATGAACAGTGTGAACTTCTTTACCAGGCCAGGGAAAAGCTGGCCACCGGGTATGACATCTGTCTGCTTGCCTTGAAAAAAAGACTGCTCGACTCTTTGGGTCATGAACTTGATAGCCGTAAAAACAGGGATAATGTTTTCTCATTCGACGACCTGCTGCGCAGACTGCATGGAGCCCTGTCAGGTGCAGCCGGTTCTTTTCTGGCCCAGGCTATTGCCAAAAAATATCCTGCCGCCCTGATCGATGAATTCCAGGATACAGACCCCATGCAGTATGATATTTTCAAGGCAATCTACAACAGGGACGCCCTG
The DNA here is from genome assembly GCA_019312695.1 of Deltaproteobacteria bacterium. Lineage (GTDB taxonomy): Bacteria > Desulfobacterota > Desulfobulbia > Desulfobulbales > BM004 > BM004. The sequence goes on from JAFDCT010000023.1 coordinate 5,798, forward strand.
CTTTTTCTGATCGGCGATCCCAAGCAGGCAATTTACAGTTTCCGCGGTGCTGATATCCATACTTATATGGATGCAGCTTCCTCTGCTTCACTTGTCCACCACACCCTGGGAGTCAATTACCGCTCCGACCCTCAGCTCGTAAAAGCAGTCAATACAATTTTCCACCGCACCCCGAAGCCTTTCGTCTTTGAGACAATTTCATTTCAGCCTGTAGCCGCTGCACAGAAAGAGGAACGGGAATTCCTGACCATAAATGGACGACAGGAAGAGCCTTTTGTTCTCTGTTACCTTGCAAGTGATCCGGCCCGGGAAGATGGAGCCCCTTCGCAGTTCCAAAATGAAAAAATAACAAAAGCAGTTGCCCGTGAGCTTATCATATCGAGGGTGACAGCTGAAGTTGCCGGGCTGCTGCAGCTTGCCTCTGAAAACAGGTTATGCATCGGTGGCAGGAAAGTTGCTCCTGGTGATATTGCCATCTTGGTAAGGAAAAATACAGAGGCCCGAAAAATGCAGCAGGCCCTGGCCGACATCCGGGTAGCCAGCGTCATGCACAGTGGTGACGACTTATTTACATCAGAGGAAGCAAGGGAACTATCGCAGCTACTGGGGGCAATTGCAGCACCAGGCAATGTCCGCAGGCTGAAAACAGCCCTCCTTACCCGCTATGTCGGCCTGCGGGCTGATGAAATCAACCTGCTGGGAGATGATCCTGATAATGAAAGAACCATGGAACTGTGGCTGACCAGGTTCAAGACCTACCATGAACTGTGGCAACATCATGGTTTCATGCGGATGTTCTGGACCGTTATGTATGAAAATCGGGTGCGGCAGAGAATGCTGGCATCTGAGAACGGTGAACGGATCCTGACCAATATCCTGCATCTGGCAGAGATACTCCACCAAGAAGCCGTCAACAGTGGACATAACATGGCAGCCCTCCTGGGATATCTGCAGAACAGGCTCGCCGGTGACGGGACAGGGAACATAGAACACCAGCTGCGGCTTGAAAGTGATGAAGACCGGGTCAAAATCGTCACCATTCACAAGGCAAAGGGCCTTGAATATCCCATAGTTTTCTGCCCCTTTACCTGGGAGGGTACAAGGCTGAATGCCAAGAAAGGTTTCCTGTTCCACCGGTCGGCAGGAGGCGGCAAAACAGAACTGGTTTATGAGGGCGGCTCACCGGAGCTGGATATTTATTTACAGTGCGCTCGCCAGGAAGAGCTGGCGGAAAATCTCAGGCTGCTCTATGTTGGCCTCACCAGGGGTGTGCATCGCTGCTATCTCTTCTGGGGACCGATTAACGGTGCTGAAACATCGGCGCCTGCCTATCTTCTGCATCAAGATCCAGCCGCATTGCAAGATCCTAAAGAAGCAGCCTTAGGAGATATTGATCGTATGCATAAGGCAGCCAACAGGTTTCTGAGGTTAACAGAGGAGGAAATCCTGACTGACCTGCACGACCTTGCCGCTGCATCCGACAACTCAATCAGAATAGCAACCGGCAAGGATCTGCCGGAAAGCTGTATGACCGCTGGCAAAGAAGATGCCGTCCAACTCCGCAGCCGGGAATTTACCGGTATCATTCCCCGCGACTGGAAAATAAGCAGTTTTTCATCCCTGACAGGACAACGGGCTGCTGCCGGTCCGGCTATTTCTGTATTCCAGGACGAAACTCCGGACCGGGATGCACTGGCTGCGCCTCTTTCCGGTGCAGAAGACTTAACTGAAACAAAAGAAACTGATTACAATATCTTTTCATTTCCGCAGGGCGCAAAACCGGGTACTTTTCTGCATGAACTCCTGGAGCAGGCTGATTTCAGCAGTTGGCCGCCGCTACCTGAACACCTCATCCATGAAAAACTCCGGTATTTCGGCTATGACACCGCCTGGTCTCCCGTTCTGATAGAACTGCTGGGCAACCTGGGCAACACTGAACTGCTTAGGGATGTTCCGGGCCTGAAACTGTCCGGCATACCCCCCGTAAACTTTCTGCAGGAACTGGAATTCTATTACCCGTTATCACGACTGAGGCCCGCTGACCTGAAAAAAATTTTCAGCGCTCTAGATCTGCCTGGAGCTACCGCAGACAAAGCCGCATACATGGACCAGCAGCTTGACAGGCTTACCTTTACTCCAACCCGGGGCTTTATGCGGGGCTTTATCGACCTCGTCTTTGAGTTTGAAGGCAAATTCTATCTTGCGGACTGGAAATCCAATCACCTTGGTTCCACTCGGGAAAATTATCACCGCGATAAATTACTCGATACCATCCTGTCCGGGTATTACTTTCTGCAGTATCATCTCTACTGCCTGGCTTTGCACCTCTTCCTGGAAAAACGTCTGCCGGGCTACGGGTATGAATCACATTTCGGCGGTGTTTTTTACGTTTTTATAAGGGGAGTAGACCCGGATCTCGGGCCGGATTACGGTATCTACCATGACCTTCCGGCCCCTGCAACAATTGAAATGTTACGCGCAAAAATACTTGCTGAATAACTGGCCTGAACC
>JAFDCT010000024.1 GCA_019312695.1 Deltaproteobacteria bacterium
AGGCATTTCGTCCCGGCAGGGTTTACACCATGTGGCCCAGAAATTAACAAAAACAACCTTACCTTTCTGGCTTGACAGTTGCCAGGTTTTGCCGGTTGCATCCTGCAATACAAAGTCAGGAGCAGGCTTCCCGATCTCCATCTTTTTGGCTTTTCCCAGCCCTCTTATGTTTTCACAACCAGCAACAAATAAAAGTGAAAAAAGTAGGCACAAAAATAGTACAATATCTTTTCTTGTTCGCAACATCAGCAATCTCTCATTGTTAATAAATAATTGTTATCAATCCTATCTTTGAAATAAGCTCATAGGCTTTTTAATTGTAAATCAGATCCATGGTTCTGATAAAAAACCAAGTTTGTTGTTTTTACTTTTTTACTTATTAATACATACCTGACCGGGCGGCAAATGAAATTCATGGCAAAACCCGCAGGCAATAATGCCTCTCCAATATCGAAAATCTCTGACTAGCGCCAAGTGCACCCCAAAGCAGGTCATGCTCAATATGGACTTTGTTGCAAAATATGTTGCGTTATTTCAATTGAGTAGTCAGTAGACAACCAAAATTGAGCGAGGTGATACACTCAGGCAAGGAGAATAAAAATCACATCTTCTCTCAGTAATTAACCAGATCAAGAATTTTATCCCTGAAACGTATGCGGCATTGCCCACAGAGAATAATCCTGATTTCCTGGTAGATCCCCTCCATGAGTTCCTGTTCGCTTTTTACCGCTTTAATCTCATGCAGGGCCTTTTCAATTATTTCCTCGCTTGATTTATCCGTATCAGGAAGAAAACCGTCCGAGCCGGAGATAATTTCCGTACGGCCGATATAAAAAATGCCGCCCGGCGGGATTTGTGTGCCGCAGACCTGGCAGCATAATTTTTTTATATCAAGTTTCATCCTTTTCAGTCCCAAGCCGATTGTATTATGAAATAGTTCTGTTCCATGTTTTTCAATAATGGGTCTGTCTAAAGTCAGCCCTGAAGTTTCCGCCAATAAAAAGGGCCCGTACAGAATATGCCCGGGCCCGGATACTGTTTGGGATTAGAAGGATAATAAACTATTCACTCAGTGATATATCGACCGAAGGCCGCATAGTGGCACATACTGCCAGGGCTTCATGCACCTTGTGTGATTTAAAGGCTGCGATGAGTTCCGCATCAACCGGCCTGTCGGCATCATAATCCACAAAGGCCTGCTGGACAATGTTGTAGTCAAACCGCGGAGCCCACTTTCTGGAGCCAAGCCTTGCAGTTGTTGAACAATTATCCACCATAAAGGCAACACCTTTGAAATGCATATATGGATTAAGGGAATCCACGGCCTCGATCACCGACTCATTGGCCACTTCACTCAGGCAGTGCCCCTTTTCGATCAACAGGTCAATCTGGGCCATCATGGTCGCGCAGTAAAGACCAGCGGTAAAGGGATTGATTTTCGGCATTGCAGGGGTACGCCTGCTTCTGACCTCTTCCCCGACCTGCCACATGCGGGTACCGTCTATCTTGCCCATGGGGAACCGATCAAATCTGTTGCCTGCCATATACACGGAGCGGATCTCGTTGCCGCTCGAAACTTCATCATATATCTCAAGCAGGATTTCAAAGGCGGGCTTGTAGGCATGCGAGTAGATCTTTTCAAAAACCGCCTTGCCGTCAGCGTCAAGATTTTCATAAACCGCCAGGATTCCATCGTAGGATATTGTCCGGCTCAAAGGTCCGGTAACGTTCTCCACCGAATCAATAAAAGCCTGCTCTTCATCCATGCCTTCTTGCATGACAAAGCGGCGGTATAGTGCTTCGACGATGCCGTGCACCGCGCCGAGCAGGATGCCGCGCTCGCCGAAAATATCGGAGCGGTATTCATTGCCAAGAGTGGTCATGAAGACATAGGGCGCGCCTATAGCCACGGCCCAGCCCAGAGCATGGTCCGTGGCCCTGCCGTCTATATCCTGTTCAACGGCAAAACTGGTATTGATACCGGCTCCGTTGATCTCCTTGCCCTGGACATACAGCCTGCGGACTGACGGTCCCATACCCTTCGGGCAGACACCGACCACATTGATGTTTTGCGGGAAATATTTGCCGATGCTCTCAAGATGTCCTAAGAGAAAACCATGGGACAGGCCGAGTGTGGCACCATCCTTCATGCCGGCAAATACCTTTTCATAATGGTCTATCTGGGCAGCATCAGAGATTAAAAGCAGCACCATGTCCGACTCGGCAACGACATCGTACATCTCCCCGAGGGTGCCGCTCTCCTCGGTAAAACCAGCCTCCCTGGCCAGAGCCATGGAAGCGCTTCCCGGCCTGAGACCGATCTTTACCTTGATACCGGTTTTTTCAAGGGAGTCTCTTAGATTCTGGGCCTGGGCCGGTCCCTGCGATCCCCAGCCTATCACGCCTATCTGCTCTATACCGTCAAAGGCTTTGGCAAGCAGCGGGAATTTATCACGGCCACCGCGAACGATCATCTCCTGGGTGTCAGCCAGGGTGATTATCTCTGTTTCAAAGACATTTGATTTAAAAGTAACGTCCATTTTTTCCTCCTCAATATATTGATAGTATACTTAAAATTTTTTTAAAAAGAACAGGGGATACTAGCAGAATAGGCAATAAAATGCCACCGCATTTTTTTTAAAATTTAGCTGATTCCCTGAGATTGTTAGACATGAGTTTTCTTCCTATGAACAGGCATTACTCTAATATTATGCAAGAATATTTTATAAATTTATACTGTTGGACTGGGAAAGAAAACTAATCCGGACAAAAATCCGGAAAACATCCCGGGCGCATCTGGTTTTGCTTTTCGCTCAAAAAAGAGCATGTATTTTTTTCATATTGCTGATAAACACACATGCTGCTAATAATATTTCTTTTTCACTAATAAGCAACGCTGGGCATAAAAAGGCATGGGATAGCGTTGCATTATAAACCAGTTTGGCAAGGATATAATATGAGAAGCATCTATTTGATTGTCACCCTGTTGATTTTAAGTTGTGCATTTTCAGTTGCCCGGGCTTCAGATAACATGAAAGCTTTTCCACCCGCCAAGGAGGGTATGGTCAGATATGTCCTGCAGCTTCCTGAAAAGAGCGATGAGTCCTCCTTCAAGATACAACTTATAGTCGGGAAAACAGTTCACATTGACGCAAGAAACAAATACTTTTTCGGCGGCAGCATCGAAGAGGAAATAATCCAGGGCTGGGGGTTCCCGCGCTACAATGTCAGCCAGCTTCGACCGATGGCCGGCACCCATATGGCCATAGATCCCAACGAACCGAAGGTGGACAGATTCATTACAATTGGCGGCGAACCTTTCCTTATCCGCTACAACAGCCGGCTGCCCATAGTTGTCTATGCCCCGGAAGGTGTTGAAGTAAGGTATCGTATATGGAGCGGCGCACCTGAAATAAAGGTTCTGGATGAAGGCTAGGCCGGGCCGCTTGATCAAACGGTGCAGCGACACAGGCAGCATCGCCAAAATTCTGAAAACCGCATTTCACTATTCTCACTTTGATAGGCCAGAGGATAATGTCAGTGCACCATTAAGCTTGAACCCCTTGAACAGATGCTGGGATAAGCAAGAACCTGTTTAATCTGAATACCGTCTCCTCCCGCTGTGCCTGGAAGCACACATATGCATCTTTACCTGCAGCGGTTAACCCGACCTGTTGCAGTAATTCCTCAGAAAATAGCGTAAAGACACCCTGTTTGAAAAATTCATCCCTGCTCTTGTAATCGTAAAATCCTTGCAATTTCAGGGGTTGCTGCTGCCAAAGCTTTTTCCTGTGTCTTGCGATGGGCTCCTTATCCAGATGCGGCGGCAGAAAGTGGTGCCCGCAGCGCAGCCAGTCAAAAATAAGCAACTCCTTGAGCAGCGCACTGTCCGGCCGATTACTGATTGCTTCAAGTAAAAAAGAACTCAAAAGTTCCTGAGTTTTAGCACGATCGAAAAACCCCTTCTGGAGACAGAGCTTTTGAAGCTCTTGGAAAAAAACGAAAATATCTTCCTCTTTTTTACTCAGGTACTCCCAGAAGCTTCTGAAAAACCGGTTGTTGTAAAATGCTTCTACACATTTTCCGAACCAGAACAGTTCCTCTACTTCATCAGTCGTGAGCCACCGGTTTGCCAATATCTCGTATGGAGGTTTTTCACAGGCTAACATGCCAAATTCTTCAATGGCCCTGCTGATTGGCGTGCCCGGCAAAACTTTCAGGAGTCCCATCTGGATATAATGCGGCCCGAGCATGAAAACATCGGCAAATGAGCGGCTGAAAGTTTTGTGGTCCTCAAACGGCAGTCCCAGTATGAGATCAAGATGTGTGTGGATGCTATCCAGGGCAGCCAGTCTGCGGATGTTTTCCGCCGCTTTGGGTAAATTGCATTTCCTGTTGATGGCTGCCAGGGTCTGGGGATTTGTTGACTGGATGCCAAGTTCAAACTGAAAGCGGCCCGGCTCCACCTGTTCCAGGAATTGGAACAGGTCCTCCGTGAAACGGTCCGGTGCCATCTCGAAATGAAACAGGGTTCCACCTGGCTGTTCAAGAAGAAAACGCCAGATATCAAGGGCTCTTTCCGGCAGATCGTTAAAGGTGCGATCCACAAATCTGATGACTTTTGGTTTGCAACGCAAAATATGTTCTATTTCATCGCAAACCTGTGAAAGAGGCAGATGGCGCACCCCCTTTTCAGCGGCTGATAGGCAGTAGGTACAGCCGAATGGGCACCCTCTTGATGACTCGTAATATATATTTCTATTCTTGAGCGGCCCTGCAAAATCTTCCTTTCTGTAAGGACTTTTAAATGAAGATACCTTTGCACAATCGTACTCTTTCAGCAGCCTGCTCTTTGTCAAATCCCGGTAAAATGCTTGGCTCACCCCTTCAATTTCCCCCTTCACGATAGTGCAGCTCTTCCGGACATCAACAGCCAGACTTCTGGCCAATGTTTCTGCTTCAGGACCGCCCAGGATTTTAGGCGTATGCGGGAGAAGTTTTGCCAGATTACCCAATAAGCGTTTTATATAAATATTGTTCCAGATGTAGACTGAAAAAAAGAGTGCTTGCGGATTGCCGGACCCAATCTGACGCAGTGTAGTATAATAGGGATCATTGATAGTATATTGGCTGACCTGCGTAACACAATCCGGCAGGTTCTGCTCCAGGCCCCCCCTTACATAGAACAGTGCCAGACAGGAGTGGATAAAGCGGCCATTGAATGCAATCAGTCTGAAAAGCATAGGTTTCTGGGGGCAAGGATTAAGTGGTTAATACCTTTTGAATTTTTAGTTTCTGAGCTTAAAATTTTCTTTCTTGGCTTTCTATTTGATTCTCAATGTAAACTTTAGACACTGAAGCTCACTTGTAACTTTAGACACTTTTTTTTTCTGCCAAGCATGTTTAGTATATGGAAAATAAAAAAAAATATATTAATTTTGCAATAGGAATGACCATGACCAAACA
>JAFDCT010000025.1 GCA_019312695.1 Deltaproteobacteria bacterium
ATTGGGGTGACACCCACCTGCATACCGGTCTCTCGGTTGATGCCGGCCTGTTCGGCTGCCGGTTGGGCCTGGAGGATGCCTACCGGTTTGCCCGTGGTGAGCAGGTAACCGCCTCAACCGGACAGCCTGTAAAACTTTCCCGGCCCCTTGACTGGCTGGTGATCGCAGATCACTCAGATGGTATGGGACTGGTCAACGGACTGGCGGCAGCTTCGCCGGAGGTCATCCGGTTCGAACAGGGAGCACGATGGTCAAAGGGTCTGCAGGCTGGCGGCCAGACCGCTGTTGAGACAGCCCTTGATCTTATAACCACCTTTTCGCAGGGAAAGGTGGATCCTGAATTGCTTGGCATGTATTCACCGTGCTCAAAGATATATGCCTCGGTCTGGGAGAAAGTTGTGGCGGCTGCCGAGGCTTATAATGATCCAGGCACTTTTACGACTCTTATCGGATTTGAATGGACCTCGCTGGTTGCCGGCAATAACCTGCACCGTAATGTCATTTTCCGGGATAATGAAAACAGGGCCGGGCAGGTGGTGCCCTATACCACCCAGGAGCCCATCGGCTCAACCGATCCCCTGAAACTTTATGAATGGATGACGAACTATGAGGCCAAGACAGGCGGTACTGTCCTGGCCCTGGCCCATAACGGCAACCTTTCCAACGGTATAATGTTCCCGCTTGATGCACAGTATACAGGGCGCAAGCTTGATGCATTTTATGTTGAGCAGCGGGCCAGGTGGGAACCAATGTATGAGATTACCCAGATCAAAGGTGATGGCGAGGCACATCCGTTCCTTTCACCGGACGACGAATTTGCTGATTATGAGACCTGGGATGCCGGCAACCTTGATCTGAGCGAAGCAAAAAAGAAAGAAATGTTGCAGTATGAATACGGCCGTGAGGCGCTAAAGAACGGTTTGTTGCTGGAGGCGCGTCTTGGCACCAACCCATATAAATTTGGTCTTGTCGGTTCCACTGACAGCCATACCGGGCTGGCCACGGCAGAGGAGGATAATTTTTTTGGCAAGCATTCCGGTTCGGAACCCTCTCCAAGCCGTATGTCTCATCCTTTTACAGAGACAAGGCAGGGTAAATTTGATGGCTGGCAGACTGTAGCCTCCGGTCTCGCTGCTGTCTGGGCAAAAGAAAATACCCGCAAAGCCATCTTTGATGCCATGGCGCGGCGCGAGGTTTACGGAACCACTGGACCGCGCATGATGATTCGCTTCTTTGGCGGCTGGGGTTTTACTTTAGAAGATCTCAACAGTCGTCGTCCAGCTTTTCAGGGGTATGAAAAAGGTGTTCCCATGGGCGGTGATCTCTCTGCCCGTAAAGATGACAAAGCACCAACCTTCATGGTTTACTCTCTCCGCGATCCCATCGGCGCAAATCTTGACCGCATCCAGATTATTAAGGGATGGCTTGACGCCAACGGCAAAACCCACGAGAGGATCTATGATGTCGCTTGGTCAGGCAGCCGCAAGCCGGACAAGGATGGAAAGATACCCCCGGTGGGAAATACCGTGGATATTAAAAACGCCACCTGGATCAACAGTATAGGAGCTTCCGAACTTGGAACGGTATGGACCGATCCGGATTTCAATCCTCAGGAAAGAGCCTTCTATTATGCGAGGGTGATCGAGATCCCTACGCCACGCTGGATCGTCTACGATGCTTTGCGGTTCGGCGTCGAGATCCCGGAGGGTGCTGAAACGATCCACCAGGAAAGGGCTTACACCTCGCCGATCTGGTATACACCGTGACACTTAATTTAAAATGTAAAATGGGGAATGTAAAATTTGAAGGTTCAAATCTTACGTTTATAATTTAAAGTTTTACCTCAAAAGTTGACACGGGGATGCGGAATGCCGTATCCTCGTGTTTTTGTTTGTCATCAAAGGTAAATTTACATGAAAAAAATTTTAAGGGATCCGCTGCTGCATTTCCTGCTTATCGGGGCTGCGTTTTTCCTTGTTTTCGGGCTTATGAAAGCGCCGGTCGGTAACGAGGAGAACAGGATTGTCATTACCACGGGAGATATTGAATCACTGCAGGCGAATTTTGCCCGCACCTGGCAGAGGCTACCCAGTGATAGTGAACTTTCCGGTCTCATAGAAGATAAGATCCGTGACGAGATCGCTTTTCGTGAAGCAGCTGCCATGGGGCTTGACCAGGATGATGCGGTAATCCGCCGCAGGATGCGTATGAAGATGGAACTCCTTATGGAAGATATTGCGGGCCTTTCGCCGCCTTCGGAAGAGGAGCTTGCAGCCTTTCTCCTGGAGCAGCGTGATTCTTTTCACCAGGAGCCGCAGGTGTCATTCAAACAGGTCTATCTGAACAGTGATAAACGGGGTGCTGGAGTGAGTGAGGCAGCGCGGAAAATGCTGGCAGAACTGGCTAAAGCAGGTCCAGGTGCAGATCCAGAAATTTACAGTGACCCGAACATGCTGCCCAATAATTTCCCCCTCAATTACATCAGTGACTTTGAAAAACTTTTCGGAGGATCATTTGCCACGGACCTGTTACAGGTTGAACCGGGAAAATGGGCCGGACCGGTAAGGTCCAGTTACGGTCTGCACCTGGTTTTTGTATGGGAGCGGATCGCGGGGCGAGACCCTGAACTTGCTGAGGTGCGTGACGAAGTTGAACGGGAATGGACCGCACAAAGGCGCCGGGAATTCAAGGAGGAAACCTATAAGAAACTGCGGGAACGATACACAATAGTTATTGAAGAGCAAAAGCCACAGACTGATGATAATAAGATTTCAACAAGGAGCAAATGATGCGGTCCAGTCTTGTTGTGATTATTGTTCTGATCAGTGGGTTTCTTTTTGGAACAGCAGCGGCCCATGAAAGCCAGCCCGGATCACTTGAGATAAAGCAGTTGACCCGAGACCGCTATGACATTACCTGGCGGGCCCCCATCTATTACGGCAAGCCACACCCGGCCCAGCTGCAGTTACCGCAAGACTGGCAAACCATCGGTCAGCCCACTGAGAGGCGCAGGGTTGATGCCACAGTGTTTCACCGGGTCATCTCAACGGGTGGAAAAAGCATAGAGGGAAAGATTATCCGGTTCCCGGGTCTTGAGGCAACCATTACAGACGTCTTTGTCCGGCTTACAAGGCTTGACGGCACCGTGATGATCACGGTAGCCCGACCCACAAAAACCTGGGCCGAACTGCGGGGGGAGCGGCCCTGGCATGCTACGGCAGGTGAGTATCTGGGGCTTGGCTTCCACCACATCCTGATGGGTGTTGACCATCTGCTTTTTGTCCTGGGCCTTTTGCTTATAGTGAAGGGCAGGATGATGCTGTTAAAAACCATAACATCCTTTACCGTGGCCCATTCCATCACCCTGGCCATTGCCACCCTGGGATATGCCAAGGCGCCATTGCCGCCTCTCAACGCTGCCATTGCTTTATCCATACTGTTCCTGGGCCCGGAGGTAGTAAGATCACGGCAAGGCGAGACCAGTCTGACCATAAGATTTCCCTGGCTGGTTGCCTTTGCCTTCGGGCTGCTGCACGGATTCGGTTTTGCCAGCGGCCTGTCCACCACCGGCATGCCCAAAGCTGAGTTGCCCTGGGCTCTTCTCTGGTTTAACGTGGGGGTGGAACTGGGCCAGCTGGTTTTTGTTTTTCTGGCCCTGGTCCTGGCCTGGTCTTTCAGGGCCCTTGAGATCCGCTGGCCGCGCTGGGCCCAGGCCCTTCCCGGCTATACAGTGGGCAGCCTCGGTGCCTACTGGACTATCCAAAGAACTGTCATTCTAATGGGAGGACTTTTTTAATGAAAAAAAAATCTGCTCACATGCATTTTATTTTCTGGCTCCTGCTATTCGCTCTTTTCTTTGCTTGGCCGGCATCGGTCCTGGCCCATGTGGAACAGGGACAGGCAATTGGTTTTATCACCGGTCTGGAGCATCCCTGGTCAGGGCTTGACCATGTTCTGGCCATGATTGCGGTGGGGTTGTGGGGGGCACAGCTCGGCAACCCGGCCCTGTGGATACTTCCTGTCACCTTTCCCATGGTAATGTCACTGGGTGCCATGATGGGACTGCTGGGCATCCCGCTGCCCGGCATAGAGATTGGCATTGCCGTATCGGCCATCCTCCTGGGAGGGATGGTTCTGGGAGAGGTTAGACCTAAACTCTACATTGCAGCGATGCTGGTTGGATTTTTTGCAATATTTCACGGACACGCCCATGGTACAGAACTTCCTGCCGGGCAGAGCGGTCTTCTTTACAGCATGGGATTTGTCATTGCCACTGGTGTTTTACATGGCATTGGCATCCTCATGGGCACGATCCATCGCTGGCCGGCTGGCAAGCTGGCCCTGCGCGGAGCCGGGGCTTTTATCGCAGCCATGGGGTTTGTCTTTTTATGGCAGGCTGTGGCATGAGAAGAACTTTATTCAATAACATGCTGTTTTTATTAGGCGTTATTGTTTCAGCGGCCCTGCTTTTACCCGCCAAGGCAGCGGCCCACCTGGTCACCACCGGCATGGGCCCGGTCTATGACGGCATAGGTCACCTGCTGCTGACACCCGAAGACCTGGTGCCGGCCATTGCTATGGCACTCTATGCCGGTCTGCGGGGCAGGGCACCTGGCAGGCAAGCCCTGTTCTACTTTCCTCTTGCCTGGCTTCTGGGAGGATTTATTGGCCTGGGAGCAGAAATCATGCCCTCTTTTCCTCTAACGGCCATCTCATTTCTTCTTGTCGGCATACTTATCGCTGCTGACCTGCGGCTGCCCGCCCATGTGTTTGCCGGGCTGGCTGCAGCAGTCGGTATCATGCATGGCTTTTTAAACGGCATTGCCCTTAAAACCGGACCGGGCGGCCTGGGTCTGTTAGGCATAATGGCAGCTCTGTTCGTAATAGTTGCGATCATTTCAGCGTGTATCGTTTCGCTGAAGCCCCCCTGGACCAGGATCGTTGTCCGGGTTGCCGGCAGCTGGGTGGCTGCCATGGGACTTCTCATGATCGGTTGGTTCTTCCGGGGCCAGGGCTGAAAAAAACTGATTTATTCCAGGATTATATCTCAGCGAAGGAATCAATAGATTCTGTTATCTGCTTTGCAGATCTCACCTTAGTGTAAAAAGGCAATACGAAAACCCCCGTCAGCATTGTGGCAGCGGGGGTTGATTGTAACAGTATAGAAAGTTAATTCATATACCAAGCTGCCCGGTTTGCATTTTATGAATTACGGAGCTGGAGGAAACTCAACTACTGTTTCTCCTGACAGAATTTGGTAAAGTCACAAGAAATGTAAACCGCATATGTTTATGACTCTTTTACGTCTTCCCTTTTTGCTACAAGGTAATAAACAATACCTAAAATCAATAACCCCACGAGCAACAGAACAAAAGTCATGGGATCTTCATATTTAAAACTCGCCACAAAAATTTTCCTGATAAAGGCCACCAGCGCAAGTTCTATGAATATCCGCACTCGGAATTTGTCTCCCTGGAGATGGGCAATTTCATTATGCAGCAGTTCAATCATCATCCAGAGCAAAAGAAGAGAGCCAAGTGCTTTGATGATTCCGTATTCAAGTTTACCTGTTACTGCCTCGACAAGATCAAAGCCGAGCAGGCCGACAACCACTCCAGCCATGAGCAAAAGACAGATCATGAGTACGAGATTCATACCATGGAGAAGTCTTTCAGAAAAAAAAATAACCTTTGATTCCAGGGCATGAGAAAGAAAAACCTTGTTAAATTTTTCCTCCTGGTATGAGCTGGTCAGAACAGAAAGGTTTAAGTCAATGGCCTTATGCAGAGTGGTTAAAAGCTCCTCTTGCACAACTCCATCCCTGACTTCTGCAGCTACTATCCTTCTGCAGGCCTCTCGAACAAAATGCATTGCAGCGTTTACGTAAATGCTTTTGAGCTTAATTTTTACGTGAACTTTGCCTATCCTCTGTAATCGCTGAAGATGTCGGTTGTCGTAGTTAGCATTGAATAAATCATCCAACCACTGCTTAAAAGTTACTTTGCGACGCTCTTTAGCCTCATCTGTCTTGAAATAAGAGGCGGTTTCTGGGTTTTGAATAAGATATTCGTAAAAGTCGTCTGCAAGCTGATCAGAGGCAGGGAGAATTATCTCTCCAAGTTTGGCAAGGTTATCCTGGTCTTCTGGAGTGAAAAAGAATTGTCGTCGCACAGCATTAATTGTTTCCATGGCACCTTCGGCTCCGGTATCTGTTAGACATTGTCAACAGGGATTTGTAAAAAAGGTGGCCTTATGACCCATACCTGACTGAACCTTCTTATTCTATACTAGGAGAACAGAGATTGTGTCAAAAATTAATATCTCTTGTCATAATCTTAACTTCTTCAGCTGAGATTACGGGTTACGATGTATCCCTGGTGGGTCAAAATTCCGGCCCTAATCGAGGCAAAGAATTTTCACCAGGAAAAAACTTTCTATCAATACTTCTGGGGTTGGGACGTGGTTGTGTGAAGGTCAAAAACCACTGAGAAAAGGCAAGTAACATATTAGATGTATTCAATTTTTCAAAAAGGTTTCCAGGGCTGAAAGTATCAACATACATAGAAAAAAACTTCCCGGTGACTTGGGAGGGGCTTTTTTATATGTCAGCAGTATATGTTGACTATTTGGGGTAATTCATGAGTTTTGCTGGATACTAGCAATTGATATTTCTTGAACTTTAGCGTCTCTACAAAAAAATGTATATGTATTCTTGCCCAGGTTTTTTGAAGTGTACATTGAATTGTCCGCCAGGCGAATAAGCTCATCCGG
>JAFDCT010000026.1 GCA_019312695.1 Deltaproteobacteria bacterium
CTTTTTCGGGAAGACCTCTACTACAGGATTAATGTCATTCCCATTTATCTGCCGCCGCTGCGGGACAGGCGTGATGACATTCCCCTGCTTGCCGACACCTTTATCCACCGGATGAGATTGAAAACCGAAAAGGGGATCACGGGTATTGCCAAAGCTGCTCTGGATGTTTTCATGGAATACGGCTGGCCGGGAAATATTAGGGAATTGATCAACGTTATCGAGTATGCCTTTGTACTCTGCCCGCAGGGGGAGATTTCCTTATCCCACCTGCCGGCCCAGTTGCTTGGGCACCATCCGATACATGTCCAGCAAGCCTCAAGGACAAGAAGCAAAAGACAAAGAGGCGATGAGCGCCAGGAGCTTATAAAAGCCCTGCAGGCAGCGGATGGCAACAAGTCTGAAGCAGCGAGAAGGCTGGGAGTAAGCCGGGTAACGCTCTGGAAGCGTATTAAAAAGCATGATATTCAAGTAGATAAACAGATCCGTGATTAAATTGACTACAGGATGTTTTTAACGGCGCCCTGAATTACTTTGCAGTTGAATATGTGGGGTTTGCTTCAATATGCTGCCAGTCATCAAATATTCAGGGACATTGAAAAGTGTTGGAATACAGTATAAAAACAGTAGCTGCAAAAAGAAGATAGGATAAGAGGCTGAACACTATTCTTGTCCTAAACAAAATGGAAAAACATTCCCCGTAACTTTCACCAATAATTAATAATATGCGTGCAGTAGTTCAACTCGCCCAAAAGGCTTCGGTATCGGTCAATGGTGCTGTTATTTCAGAGATTGGCTATGGTTTGCTGGTCCTGCTTGGGGTCAGGAAGAATGATACGCCCAGTGATGCCAGAATGCTGGCGGAAAAAATTGTCCACCTGAGAATTTTCCCCGACCAGGGCAAGTTGATGAATCTTTCGGTTCTCGATGTTAAGGGGCAAATGCTCATAGTGTCACAATTTACCCTTTATGGCGACTGCCGCAAAGGCAGGCGCCCCTCCTATTCTGATGCAGCACCACCTGATCAGGCAGAAGAACTCTACGAATTATTTATCAAGGAAACAGCCAGGCTGGGAGTCCCGGTTGCCTCCGGTAAATTTCAGGCAATGATGGATGTTGCCCTCATTAATGATGGGCCGGTGACTCTGCTGCTTGATTCTGAAAAGTCCTTTTAAATAATGGTCTTTGCGCTGGATCTCTGTGTCATGGTCAAAATTTTATCCTCAACATATTAAATATATGCCTGCGGTAAAATTTCTCACATTCCTTAATCTCATGCGAAAATATAAATTATTCTAATAGGCTTATTTTCTTAGTGAAAAGCAAAAATTACTTTGTCTTGGACTGGTTGACGCTGAGCCGTTCAATTATTTTGCGGTAATACTCCTCCTGCCCTTCAATATTGGCGGTATCACCCTTCATGGTATTCAGCTTCAGCACCAGGTAGTTTAATTTTTTTATCTGTTTCACCCTGATGCGCTCATCTTCACAGGTGGCGAGCAAATCTTCAATCTGTTGAATTTCTTTTTTGGTCTCAATTTCCGGCGGCAGATAACCCGCATTCTTCAGGATCTTATAGGCCATGCGCAACTCACCGGGAATCATATTGTCATTGCTTATCGGCAGAGGCTTGTTGTGCCATGATTCAATGTTAAGGTGGCCCTTTTCGAGGGCTTCGCAGATCTTACGGTCTGCAATAAGTCGGATTGCCTCAAGCATTGTGTGTTTTAACCAATTGGGCTGCTATATTGTTTCTGTTATTTTTATGCATACAATCACATTGCAAATGATTATTATAAATTAACAAGTAATCTGTGATATGAGAATAAAATTTTTACCTGATTTATATGATCCAAAAAATGATACTGAAAATTGTCAGACTTTTTATTTTATCTTTGGTTTTCCTGGCTTCAGGGGCCGCAGCTGATACCATCTATACCTGGATAGATGAAAATGGTGTGCGCCATATGACAAATATTCCGCCTGTTCAACCCTCGGAGAGCCTCGAAGTGATGAAATCAGAAACTCCTCCAATAACGCAAGAGCCTGAAATACAATATATTCAGCCTGAAGAACCATCCATGGCAGACAAGGAAACGAAAGTTGAAATTTTAGACAGCCATGTAATTGTTCCGGTCCAGCTCTCTTATGAAGACAGGCGGGTTAATGCCAATCTCCTGCTGGATACAGGATCAACAAATATAACCCTGCATAAGGATATTGCCCGAAAACTCCTGGTCAAGAAGTCCCAGAAAGGTTCTATCAGGGTGGCCGGAGGCGATATTATTGATGCCGAAGCGTTCAGGCTTGATGCGGTTAAAGTTGGACCACACACAAAAAGAAACCTGTTAGCAGGGATCATAGAGCACCGGGGAACGGATGTTCCTTTTGACGGGCTGCTCGGCATGAATTTTCTCAAGGATTATAAATATACCATTGACTTTCAGGAAAAGGTTCTCCGCTGGTATAAATAAGGGTTCATAAATTTTTCAGGGCAGCCTGGCCCAGTCTTTCAAATCTCCTTTTATTTTAGTATGTTATAGTCTTAACATATAACTCTTTGCACTGGAGGCTTACATGGAGTATTATCCGGGGCCGTTGCGATATTAGGAATAAATACCTGCTTTATTTGTCATTCACTCTTGAAGGAGAAAACATTGCGAGTAGCGGTTGTAAAAAATATTCTCGATGCCAACAGCAGAATTGCCCAGGAAAACAGAAAGCTTTTTGATACCCAGGGGATCACGGTAATAAACCTTATGAGTTCACCTGGAGCAGGAAAAACCACCTTGCTCGAGCAAATGGGAAAACATTTTGAGGGGCGGCTCAAAATAGGTGTAATTGAGGGTGATATACAGACGACCCTGGATGCGGAAAGGGTTGCCGCAGCAGGCCTTGAGGCTGTTCAGATTGAAACGGACGGGGCCTGTCACCTTGATGCCAACATGATCCAGAATGCCCTGGCCGATATAAACCTTGAGGATCTTGACCTATTGGTTGTGGAAAATGTCGGCAATCTTGTCTGTCCTGCTGAATTCAATGTCGGCGAAGACCATAAGGTGATGATGCTTTCAGTGACAGAGGGGGATGACAAGCCTTACAAGTATCCGCTCATGTTCAGGGAATCGCGGGTGCTTCTTATCAGTAAAGTTGACCTGCTGCCGCATCTTCGCTGTGACATTGAACATATAAAGAAAGCAGCCAGGTCGATAAATCCCGATTTGATAATTTTTGAGATTTCCGCCTACACCGGACAGGGACTTGACGATTGGCACAATTGGATACAGGAACAGACCGCAGCAAAATAATCCGGGCCCGCCTGGAAATCAGCGGCATTATCCAGGGAGTCGGCTTCAGGCCTTTTATATACAGGCTTGCCAGGAATCATAGGCTGAACGGTTATGTAGTCAATACTGCAGCCGGCGTCACCATTGAAGTAGATGGAAGCGCGCCGGAAATTGAGGCTTTCGTCAAGGGAATTTCCACTGAAAAGCCGCCGCTGGCACACATCGAAGAACTGAAGGCTGTCAGGTCGAAAATTGAACCGGCAGATGCCTTCCAGGAATTTCACATAACCGGCAGTATCTCTGCCGGTAGCAGGATAGGACCCATAACGCCGGACTCAGATGTCTGCGTCAACTGCCTTGCTGAGCTTTTTGATCCGGAAGAACGTCGCTATCTGTACCCCTTTATTAATTGTACAGACTGCGGGCCACGATACACCCTGATTGAAAAAACCCCCTATGACAGATCCCTGACAGTGATGAAAGATTTTGATCTGTGTGCCCGCTGCCTGGCAGAATACAGAGATCCCCTCGATAGGCGCTTTCATGCACAGGCCACCTGCTGTCCTGATTGTGGCCCGGCTGTTACCCTGGTCACACCGGACCGGAGGGCTGTGGATGATCCCAATCCCATCCGCAGGGCTGCAGAACTTTTACAGGCTGGCAGGATTGTGGCCATAAAAGGTATCGGCGGTTTTCATCTTGCTGTCAATGCCGCTGATTATGAGGCAATTGTTAGGCTCAGAGAAAGAAAAGGCAGACCGCACAAACCTCTGGCGGTTATGGCAAAAGATTTCGGTTGGATTAAAACATTTGCCCAAATTACCCTGGATGAACAAAAAGTACTAAGCGGGCGGGCAAAGCCAATTGTCCTTCTGCAGAAAAAGACCCCTTTCCCCCTGGCCGAGAATGTTGCTCCGGATAATCGCTTTATAGGGGTAATGCTGCCCTATACCCCTATCCACCATCTGCTGTATCACTACATTGACTTTCAGGCGCTGGTCATGACCAGCGGCAATCTTTCCGGTTCGCCTGTAGTCAAGGATAATGAGGACGCCTTTGCAAAACTCGCAGATATTGCAGATTATTTTCTATTGCACAACAGGCCCATTATCACCCAGGCAGATGATTCAGTCATCCGGATGGATGACAGTTATCAGGCCTTTTACAGAAGGGCGCGATCCTTTGTCCCCAAGGTTATCAACCTGCAACAGAACAGCGGCCGTACCCTTGCCCTTGGAGCGATTATCAAGAATACCATCTGTCTGACCAAGGAAAAAGAAGCCTTTGTCAGCCAGCACATAGGTGACCTGGACAACCTGGATACTCAGCTGCACCAGAAAAACATTTCCAGCCACTTTCAGGCACTGCTGCGGATTAAACCTGATCTGCTGGTGCATTATCTGCATCCTGATTACCCCGGGAGCAGATATGCCCGCCGCCAGAAGGAAATGCCTGTAATAGGTGTCCAGCATCATCATGCCCATGCTGTAAGCTGCATGGCTGAGCATGGACTTGCCGGCCCGGTTATAGCAGTAACTCTGGATGGCAACGGCTATGGGCCGGACCACACAGTTTGGGGTGGCGAAGTGCTGCTGGCAGAGTACCATGCGTATAAGCGATTGGCCCATTTCGAACCGGTAGAGATGCCGGGTGGAGATGCTGCAATCCGTGAACCATGGCGCATGGCGATCAGCCACCTTTACAGGACTTTCGGTCCCAGCTATAGAGACCTGAACCTGCACCTGCTTCATAAGCACAGGAGCAATATTGGCATCATGCAGCAGATGATTGATAAATCCATAAACGCGCCTCTTACTTCAAGTTGCGGCAGGCTTTTCGATGCTGTTGCAGCTTTGCTTGGCCTGAGAGAGTTTGCCAGCTTTGAAGGCCAGGCTGCCGCTGAACTTGAAATGTGCCTTGAACCGGGGGATGCTGATCCAACATCATATGAATTTGCGGTTGTAAAGTCCGGGGCAGGACCATGGTTATTGCCAGTTGAAAAAATTATCAAGGGAGTTGTGCAGGATATTCTAGAAGACAGGTCCACTGCGCAGATCAGCAGGCGATTCCATAACACACTGGCAGCCCTCTTTACTAGGGTATGCCGCGAAGCCAGGGATCAGACAGACATAAACCAGGTTGTCCTTTCAGGTGGTGTTTTTCAAAACCTGAACCTGCACCGACAGCTTAAAACTAACCTTGAAGCCCTATACTTTACGGTCTATTCTCATGAGCAGGTGCCAAGCAATGATGGCTGCATTTCTCTGGGGCAGGCTCTTGCCGGCAGGGCGATGTATGAGAGAATGAAGTAAGGTGTGAGGATTAAGGACTAAAAAACGGCTGCCTTGAACTTTCAACCGGGATTATATAATGGAATGGCTCAATACATATAGGGACGGCGAGGTTGCCAGAAAGCTTGCAGCGTTAATCAAAAAACAGGAGGGGCTCCGGGCTGTCCGCTTCATGGAGGTCTGTGGCACACATACTGTTTCCATCTGCCGTCACGGAATCAGGGAATTAATGCCTGCCGCAATCACCCTCACCTCAGGGCCTGGTTGCCCGGTCTGTGTTACGGCCACGGCAGATATAGATACCTTTATTAAAGCTGCTGAACTGGACGGCTCCATTATCACAACCTTTGGAGATCTCCTTCGAGTCCCGGGGTCAAGGTCCTCCCTGCAGGATGCCCGGACAGAAGGAGCAGATATCAGGACAGTTTATTCTTCGCTTGATGCACTCCAGATTGCCCGGCAGAATCCTGAGCGCCAGGTTATTTTTCTGGGTGTGGGCTTTGAAACCACTACCCCGACGGTAGCAGCGGCCATACTCAATGCCGAGCAGGAAGGGTTGCGGAATTTTTCGGTCATTTCGTCGCACAAGCTAATGCCTCCAGCCTTGGACGCTCTGTTGTCAGACCCTGAAATACAGATTGACGGCCTTATCTGTCCAGGACATGTTTCTATTATGATTGGTGCAGATGCCTATGAACCCTTTGTGGAGCGTTACAAAATCCCCTGCGTCATTGCCGGTTTTGAGCCTGTTGATATACTTAAGGCAGTGCTGATGCTTGCGGAGCAGGTTAAAGCGGGAGCGCCCAGGGTTGCAATAGCATACGACAGGGCAGTTACGAGAGAAGGTAATCGTCAGGCCATGGGTATCATGTACACGATATTTGAGCCGGCTGATGCATTTTGGCGGGGCTTGACAGTTATTCCCAGCAGCGGCCTGGAAATCCGTTCTGAATATGATTATTTCAATGCCAGGAAGCGTTTTGACTTAAATATCAAAGAGGCGAAGGATCCTGCCGGCTGTGCCTGCGGTGATGTTTTAAAATCCATAAAGACGCCGGCAGACTGCAAATTATTCGGTAAGGCATGTATGCCGGAACATCCCATCGGCCCCTGCATGGTCTCAGGCGAAGGTGCTTGCGGTGCTTTTTATAAATACCGGCAGATGTCGGGACAGCAGAAATGACCTGCCCGGGAACCGGATAAATGAGGAAAAGAAACTCATAAAGAGTTACGGAAATGTCGCACCGTAGGTGCTCCGCAGATTCGCATAACCGATCTTTGCTGTGCCGCTCGGCTACGTGAAACGGCCTCCAAACATAATATTTATTCAGGAGTTCTTTTTTGGAAATGTTTTATTAATGAATTGTTTAGCAATTATGTCGTTTGATTATACCGAAATAATAGACTTTCTGCCAGATGCAACTTTTGTGATTGACAGCAGGGGTGTTGTGGTTGCCTGGAATAGGGCCATTGAAGAAATGACCGGCGTTTCCGCGGCAGAAATTGTCGGCAAAGGGGATTTTGTTTATGCTGTTCCCTTTTACGGAAAGAAACGGCCCATTCTGATAGACCTGGTGGAAAACAGGAACCCTCAGCTCAGAAAACATTACGACGTCAAGGTGATAGGCAAAAAGACTCTGCATGCCGAAGCATTTGTTGCTTCTGCTTATGGAGGCAAAGGTGCCTATCTGTCCGGCCTGGCGGCGCCCTTGTATGACAAGGCCGGGAACTATGTGGGGGCTGTCGAATCCATCCGCGATATAAGCGACCAGAAGCAGGTTGAAGAGACTTTGCGGCAGCGCACCAATATGCTTGAAGAGACGATTACAGCATTGAAAGTCCTTCTCAGGGAAAGCGCTGCAGCAAAAGAAGAGTTGGAAAAGAAGGTGCTGGCAAATGTAAAAGAACTGATACTTCCTTTTATCAATGAGCTTGAATCTACCTTGACCGAAAGGGCGCAAAAGGTCTACCTGGAAACCATTAAAATAAATCTCTCGGAAATAACCTCCTCATTTTCAAAAAAACTTTCTTCACTTTATCATGGCCTGACCCCAAGGGAAATCCAGATCGCCGATTTTATCCGCCAGGGAAAATCCAATAAAGAGATGGCCTATCTCCTTAAAATTTCGGTCAGCGCTGTTGATTTCCATCGCCGCAACCTTCGTAAAAAACTTGATATCAAAGGGAAAAAAATAAACCTCCGCTCCTTTCTCCTCTCACACATAGGTTAGACCTACGTATAACCTACCAAACTATCGATATTGATTTCTGCGTAATTTCCTGTATTCATGTAAATTACAGAAACCTAAATCCTAAAATTAACGAAATGGGGTTGCTGGGTATCCATGAAAGAAAGTGTTTTCCTGTGTTCAGGTGCGAGGAACATACGATCCGCAGAAGTCCCGGTAAAGACACACGCTGGCTTCAGTTGACAAGTTCAGAGGTGTTGCCATGCAAGATTTCGATAAGAAGGGTGCGGTCGCTAGCATACTGCAGAGAACCGTGGTTGATCAAAAGAATATAAAAAATGAGTAATTGGCTC
>JAFDCT010000027.1 GCA_019312695.1 Deltaproteobacteria bacterium
CATTATAATTACAAATATTTATTCTAAAATTCTAGACTATATGACTATCTGAATCCCGGGTATATATCCTTATCAAGAGCCTGGCTGATGATAAACGAAAGGATTCCGTTGTTTTGCTGATGCTGAAACCGGGATACTGATATCCTTTTCAACAAAAATGTTCTGCAATACCTCAACCAGTGACTCCACCACCGGGTTTTCCGTCGCAAAATGACCGGCATCAATGATGCAGAAACCGGCAGCCTCAGCCCACCTGGCAGTACTGTGCTTTACTTCACCGGTAATATATACCTGGGCCCCGCTGGCATATGCCTTTTCCGCCAGATCTGAACCACTGCCGCCGCATACAGCAACAGTGATTATTTCCTCCGGAAGCCTTCCGGCAACACGCAGGGCGGGCAGCTTAAAAAAATCGCATAAGTAGCCAATGAATGCTTTACCGTTCAGAGGGTCAGCCAGGCGACCGACCCGACCAAAGCCTGCAGTTGATAATGCTTCAGGATCGTTTCCAGCCGGTACAAGGGGTTTGGAATTCTCTATGCCAAGACTGCTGGCCAGGACATCACTGACACCCCCAACAGTCTGATCCAGGTTGGTATGACAGCCGATTACTGCTGTATTGTCTTTCAGCGCCTGGCGTAAAAATCTGCCCAATGGCTGATCGGTTTTTATGGCTTTAAGGGGATGAAATATCAGGGGATGATGGGTGATAATGCAATCAGCCCCTATTTCCTCTGCTTCTGCCAGGACCCCCTCAGTTGGATCGAGAGCAACCAGGATACCTGTAATGGGCTGATTCGGGTTGCCCAGCATCAGGCCGACATTGTCCCATTGCTCAGCCAGTCCGAATGCTGCGATCTCGTCAAGAGCCTTTAGCAGATCTTTTACTGTCATTTTGCTCCATTTAACGTTAGAGGCTTACTGCCATTACTATAAAGAAAAAAGGCACACCTCTTGTTCAGGTGCACCTTTTATTGCGGTTCAGAGAGTTTTCTGCGGTTCCCCCCTTTTAAAATGAACCTCCATGGCCATTCCTTGAGGCGATAGAACCGCGATACTACAATTTTATTACTAAATGACTGCCATTTCATTTTATCTTACTGCATCAGGCTTTGAAGCTGCCTGCTGATGCCCTGCGGAACAATGCCCGCAGGTTGAAAGCTTTTTCCAAAGCATATAATTATTTAAAAATTTTTAATAAGATGGGCAGCTTAGCTGGTGGGCCTACCTGGACTCGAACCAGGGACCGACCGGTTATGAGCCGGTGGCTCTAGCCAAGTGAGCTATAGGCCCATCCCATAAAACAGAATTGATTTTTTTACCTCACTGCGATTTTTTTGTCAACCGCTAAATTGTTGAACATGGAACAAGATTTGCTGCTGCAAAGTCTCCGCTGGAAATAAAGAGTTTCACTTGACCACCACATTGCTTTCATTTAAGTTTTGCTCTGTTCGGGGAAGATTCTCTTCTAAAGACTAGTAATTTAATAAACCTCTGGTTGCAGCCTTTGATTTATAATAATCTTCTTTACCTCATCACGGTCATCATCATTTTCGCAACCGGGAGTGTTCCTGATGAACCGCAGATCCCTTTTGCGGCCGCCTTTATTATTTTCATACTAAAGGGCGTTACCTACCAGTACCTTGTTCACAATGCCCATGCAGGCAACCGTGTCACTTCCGACAAAAAGTACTTTAGTGTTGAACAAAAATATTCACTGCTTGCTATTTTTATTTTTGCCATAGATGTCTACGTGTTGGACATCAAGTATTACCTCGACTTTCTCTCACTCAATGGACATTTACCCGCTTTGCTCAGCCTGGGCGGCATAGCCCTGTTTTTCTTTTATCTTGCCCTTTTATGGTTGGCAGCAAGAAAAAATTACACCAGGATTTTCGGCCGCCGTTATTCAGCCGGAGAATTTGTCATCAACAATATAAAATTCAATCTCCCCATTGTCCTGCCCTGGCTCATTATCAACTTTATAGTCGATTTTCTTAAAATACTGCCATTCCCCCTTTCAAGGATGCTTGCCTCTTCTGAATGGGGTGAAACCATTATTGTACTGCTTTTTTTCATACTCCTGGCCTTTATATTCCCTGTACTCATAAGATATCTTTGGAATTGCCAACCCCTGCCGGCCGGCCCGGCCCGGACTCATATGGAAGAGTTCTGCCGGCATCAGAACTTCACCTATTCCGACATCATGCTCTGGCCCCTCTATGAAGGGAAAATGCTGACAGCAGGAGTCATGGGCATATCAAAAAAATACAGGTATATTCTTATAACCCCGGCTTTACTTGAAGTCCTTACACCCTATGAGGTAGAAGCTGTGCTGGCCCATGAGATCGGCCATGTGAAAAAATACCATCTCCAGCTTTACCTTGTCCTGTTCCTGGGCTTTGGGCTAGTGGCCAGCCTCATTGCAAGTCCACTGCTCTACCTGGTCCTGAACTCAAACATTTTTTACCGGATTATCAATTTTGCCGGCATAGACCCGGAAGCTGCCCTGGCTTTCTGGGGAGCCGCGCCTATGTTTGTCATCATGCTTGTTTATTTCCGCTATGTGTTCGG
>JAFDCT010000028.1 GCA_019312695.1 Deltaproteobacteria bacterium
AGGTTTTACGCGTTTGAGGTTTGCCTCGGCAGTTTCGAACCCGGCCTGCTGTTGTGCCAATTCTGCTTTGGCAGCACGCAGGTCAGCCTGAAAAGGCTTCTGGTCCATCTGGAAGAGTACATCACCTTCCTGCACCATTGTCCCTTCAGTGTATAGGCGCTTTTCCAGGAAACCCTCCACCCGTGATCGAATTTCTACCCGACGGGAACTCACGGTTTTGCCGACAAATTCAATTAAAACTGGCGTATCTCTTGGAACAGTCTTGATGACAGTGACTTCTGGAGCCGGTGGTGCCTGTCCGGGTGGCTGCTCTTTCTTTTCAGCTCGGACGGATATGGAAGACAGGGCAAAAATCAAAGCAACAAGAAAGATTGACGCCAACCGGATAATTCGTGAAATGCTCATTTGCAACCCTTGTTTTTCATTTTTATAATGAAGTCAATTGAATACCAGACAAATGCTGCATATCTACGTTATGAAAACAATAATGATATTTTTTATCACAAATTACTATTACAAGCCATAACTTATTAATTTTTTTCATTGTCTAGAATTGACATATAGAGGGGCACTACTTCCCAAGATTTTTTGTTCTTTTTCATGTATTCACAGCAACTTCATGGTAACTGTCAGTTTGGGATTTTTTTCAAAGGGTATCGTTCGGCCTCAACCTAAAAAGCCTGTTGAAATGCGAGAATCGAGACCAGGACGGAAGCTGGTGTGGCTC
Source organism: Deltaproteobacteria bacterium (assembly GCA_019312695.1). Classification (GTDB taxonomy): domain Bacteria; phylum Desulfobacterota; class Desulfobulbia; order Desulfobulbales; family BM004; genus BM004. The sequence goes on from JAFDCT010000028.1 coordinate 728, forward strand.
TTCCTGAGAGAGCTGGCTGGCGTTGGAGGGGTGGAGTATAAGGTTACGAAGCGATGCTTATCAGCTAGGCCCTGTGCCAGGGAAAGGCCCCGGTGGTTTTTAATTGGCACCGTACTAAGGAAGAAGTTTTGTCAGTCCTTTCAAATCGCATCAAGCCGCTGGAGGCAGATGCTTCTAACACCAGTGGGGAAAGTCTCCAGACCGGACCCTGCATCCTTTACTGAGCCGGCGTCCAGGTCTCGTCCGGATCGTATATTGTCATGGCTTTGGCAAGCTCTGTCGTATTTTCTCCGAGGTCTTTCTGATAGACGACACCGTCATGGTTAACGATGAAGGTCATTACCCCTGAGTTACCGTGCTCGGCCGGAAAGGCTAAGGCGGCAAAGCCGCCGATCATCCTGCCGTCCACGATATATTCATAAGCTCCGCCGGAGGCATTGTTGCCCTGGGCGGTGAGAATCCGATAGTGGTAGCCATGATAGGGCTCGGGGTTGTTCTTATCTCCATCTGATGCATATCCCTCTGCCCGCGCATTTGCTATCAGCTGGCCGAGGGGACTGGATTCTTCTCCTTCCTGTGGGTCCCAGTACAGCCCGTTTCTTTCCCCTGGGTCGCTTTTCAACTTCTGGGCGTATTCCATGAGGGAATCTCCATCACGGTCCGTCATGGCGTACTCACGCTGTGCATCGACAATGGCCAGCAGAACCTGGATTGTATCCAGTTCGTTTTTGCCGATACGTCGGTCCAGGATCTCTTCCTTACCGCTTGCGGTATCAAACAACCACTGGTCTCCTTTTTTTACCAGCGGGATCGGGTACGGCCAATCGTTTTTGCCTATTACGAGCAGAAAATTGTCACCATCGGGTTCGATACGGTTCCGCTCATCAAAGGCTTCCAGAAATTTTTGTCTTGCTTCCCGGTCATAGACCTCATCGCCTGAAGAAATAAGTTCTTTGGCCTCCGGCCCCAAGACGGCAAGCAGTTCTTTGTCGCCGCCGGTCTTAACCGCCGTTACCAAAGCCTGTACAGCTTCAGAAGGAGATTTGAATTCATTCTCCTTTGACGGGGTCGAGGTACAGGCGGCCTGAAAAAGACAGAGAAATGCCACCACAGTTGCAATCGTGAAAAAATACTGTTTTTTTTGAATGTTGTTCTTAATAAAGGGCAACATTATTTTCTCCTCCATGTAATTTCTGTCGAAAGACGATCGTGTAGTAGTCATGATTACCTCCTGCCTCCGCGGCCACCACCTCCACGGCTGGCACCGCCGGAGCGGCTCATGTTGCCGCGCTGGCTGTAGTTCCTGCTGGCGCTTCCCTGGTTCATCCCGCTGAAAGCATCTCCACGTTGTGTTCTGCTAACACCAGCGCCACGATTGCTGTCCCGGCTCTGTGGCCTTTCTCTTGTCTCCGGGGCCTGCCTGGAAACTGTATCACGGCTCCTTGACATATCTCTTGTGTCGGGGCCCGGCCTGGTACTTTTATCACGACTCTGCACCCGATCTTTTGTCTCTGGGCTCGGTCTGCGATCCCTGGTTTGAGTGGTATCACGGGCAAGGTCCCTTCTGTCGGCCTCTGCCTTACCCCGGAAATTTTCACGGGACTTGACAGCATCCCTTGAGCCTGCCCGGTTGTATTGCTGAGCGGTCTTCTGGTCCCGGTAGGATACACCTTTCCGGTGTTCGGGATTGTGTTTCCATTGGCCCTCTTTATCTCCATACTGCTGCCTGTACCTGTCACGGTTGATATTCTTATTATAATTGATGTTGCGATTGATATTGATATTGACACTATGTCTGTGCCAGTTCCAATGTCCCCAGGCATACCCCCAGGCAACGCCGATAGCTACTCCGGAAGCAAAACCGTAGAGCGTAGGACGTGGGTAATAGGGCGGATAGTAGTAGTATGGAGGATAATGAGGCCACCACCATGAGCCGTACACAACGGTCGGGTTGTAAACGGGCACGTAGACAACCTCCGTTTTGGCAGGCTCAATAATGATCACTTCTTTCTCCACCTTGACAATCTGTTCCTCTGTCGTCTTAAGGTTATCTGCCTCTTTAGCCTTCATCCGGAGATTCTGAACCGTGTTCGTGACATCCTCCTGCTGCGCCAGAAATGCATCTCCCAGTTTCTGTGTCCAGTCAAGCTGTTCCCCCATCATGGCGAGGACATCGGGAAACTGGACCAGAGACTTCACACTCGGGTCCCAGTCCTGCTTTTCGAGTTCTTCTGCCAGGGCATCACCCTCCAGCGCCTTGTTCTGCTGGGCCCACCGGTCAGCCTGCACGACCTCTAGCGGATAGGTCGAGGCCATCAGCACCTGGGCAAGAAGCGAATCCGGATAGAGTGCGATCGGCGCCAGCATCTGGTCAAGTTCCTCCTGCCTGAAGCTTTTCGCGGTCTCTGACTCGGTCTCCTGGGCAATCACACCCGAAGGCAGTCCAATCATTAAAACAAGAAGCCAGGTCAATAAACTGCTGAATCCTTTTTTCCAGTGTGGTGTCATTATTTTTCTCCTTTTTCGCGTCCCAGGCTCGTCAGTCACTTAGAAACTGTACCACGGACCTGTCAATTGACCAAAAATGTTCAATTAATAATAGACAGGATTTTTCACTAAACTTCTTTACAGA